>DATEDB010000289.1:0-3215 GCA_035286625.1 Bacteroidota bacterium | reverse complement strand
TTCTCCTTTTCGAGCACGACCCCCCCGCCCGCCTGCGCTTCGAAACGGCCGCCTGTTCCGGCTATGCCCGCCTGAACGAAGAGCGCCGGGCGATCCTGGACCAGGTTCGCCGGGAGGGAACCGTTTATGGTCGATGACGTGGGCATCAACAAAGCCGCCATCCTCGAGCGGTGCGTGGCCCGCGTCCGCGAAGAGTACGCCGGGGACGAGGCCAACCTCTTCCGGGATCAGACCCGGCAGGACGCCATCATCCTCAACCTGCAGCGGGCCTGCGAGGCCTCGATCGACCTGGCCATGCATCGTGTCCGGGTGCATCGCCTCGGCGTGCCGCAGGAAAGCCGGGACGCCTTCTCGATGTTGGCGGGGGCGGGTCGCCTCGACCCGGCCCTGGCCGCCAAGATGGCCAAAATGGTCGGTTTCCGCAACGTCGCCGTCCACGACTACCAATCGCTCAACCTCCGCATCGTCCAGGCCATCGTCACCGGGCACCTCGATGACTTCCTCGCTTTCGCCCGGTGGGCGCTCCGGGCGGAGGGAACATGAGGTCACGATCGATGACGAACCTTTCGCGACTTCCCGGGAACGTCCCTGTTCCGCGGTTCGGCGCCGCGTCCACCCTCGCGGTGATGAACTGACGGCGGATTTCATGGCCGACGTGGAAAGATGGAGGAAGGGAAAAGGAAGGGCTGTATTTCACGGACCTGCGGGCCTTCCGCAGGGCAATCACGGACCAGCGTCTTGCCGTTCTGCGAACGATCAAGGCGAAGGATCCGGAATCGGTCTACGAACTGGCGAAGATCGTTAAGCGGGACGTCAAGAACGTCTCGGCCGACGAAGCGTACATCCGCAAGGCCGGCCGGCGGGGCGGGGTCGCCCTGCTCCGGGATTTCATCCCGGTTTGAGGTTCGACAGGATTCCGTGATACGCTATAATCTGTCGTATACACCTGTAACAACCGGAGTGGACCTGTGAAAACGTCCGTAAAGAGCGTGCGCGTCGACGACGGGACGGTCCGGGACATCGAGCGTCTTCGGCGCGGCCGGCAGGCTACCTTCTCCTTTCTGGCGTCGGAGCTTCTCGCCGAGGCCGCGAAGATGCGCCGATGCCCCGGGGTGGTGTTCGCCGACGGACCGTATGGCCGGAGGGCAAGGGTCGAAGGGACGGGCATCGAGGTCTGGGAGGTGCTCGCGTCCTGGCTCGCGATGGGAAAGGACGAGAAGCGCCTGAGGAAGGCGTACGCATGGCTTTCCGACCGGCAGGTGCTGGCCGCCCTCGGCTATTATCGCGCCTATCCGAAAGAGATCGACGATCTCATCGAAGCGAACGGCGCCGACGAGGGGAGCGTCCTTGAAAGACTGCCTTTCGCCCGCCGGTCGCCCCGGTGAAGGTTTGCCTCGACGAGGACATCAGCCCGGACGTCGCCGCCATTCTTCGGTCCATGGGCGTGAACGCGACCAGCGCGCACGAGGCGGGAAGGCAGGGGCTCTCCGACCGGGAGCAGCTGGAGCTCACGTCCGCCGAGGGACGATGCCTGGTGACCCGCAACCGGAACGACTTCATCCTCCTGACGCAGGAATTCTTCTCGAAGGGGTCGCCCCACTCCGGGGTTCTGATCGTCCCCTGGACGGTCCCCCCGGACAACTTCCGGCTCGTCGCAAAGAGAATCGCGCAGTACTTGAAGCGCGCCGGCGATTCCCCGTCCGAATACCTGTTCGACTTTGTTTAAGATAGGGATAGGGGTATATTTAAGGTGTGGCCGATTCTCCAGGTAGATCGCGTGAAGGCCATGGAGGTTCTCCTATGCGCCAGGTGATGCTTTACAAGGGGGAAGATGGCTATTGGATCGCGGAACCCTTCGGGCGATCCTCCGGAGCATCGATTTCAGCCTCGAAGAGTTTACCCGGTTGAGAAAGCGTTCCTGATAAGAAATTGTTCCGTAATATCCCCCCGGCAGGTGAAAATGAATAGTCTTCGGCGCCGCGGCCACTCCTGCGGTTCTGGTCGCCACGTCCGCGCTCATGGTCGCGTCGAATACGGAGGCAGCGTTTTGACAGGTCGCCGCCAAATGGTCGGGAAAGGGGCAAGCCATTGAGCGCGCGTTCGGGAAAAAACGTCGCCCCGGTCGGGTTTCCGCCGGTGACTCGCGGGCAACTCAGGAGAGTGGGGGAAAAGATCGCGGGACTTCCCGGCGTGGAGAAGGTGATCCTTTTCGGCTCCTACGCCCGTGGGAACCCGACCCCGGACAGCGACGTGGACCTGCTGGTGATCTGGAAGACCCGGCGTCCGCCGCTCGATTGCCGGATGAGGATTTCAGGGTTATTTCTCGACCGATCATTCCCTATGGACATCATTGTGAGGACGCCCAGGCAGGTGAGGGAGTCGTTGGCAGGGTTCGATCCGTTCATTCAGGAAGTGCATTCCAACGGGAAAGTTCTTTATGAAAAAAAGGGCTGACGTCGTCGCATGGGTTGAAAAGGCAGAGCAGGATTTCGAAGGAGCGGTTTTTCTTTCCCGCAAACGCAGCAAATCGGTTCCGGACCTCGTATGCTTTCATTGGTGTTTCTGAATGAGTTTTCGGTCCAATACAGGTACCCGGGAGAGAAGTCGTCTACGGTATATGCAAAACGCGCATTGAAGGCGATCAAGGAAGTCCGCAAGTTTTTCGCCCTGCACCTGCCGGGTATTTCCGAAACCCGATAATATTTACCGGAGGCAATTGATGACGAAACTTCGGCGACTTCCCGGGAACGTCCCTTCTGTTCCGCGGTTCGGCGCCGCATCTCCCCTCGCGGTCCTGGTAGCGACGGTCGCGCTCATGGCCGCGTCGAATGCGGGAGGTTGCGTTTTGACAGGTCGCCGCCGAATAGGTAGGATAGAGGGGTAATGTCGTTACCCCATACTTGGAGATGACCCGATGCCGGCCTCCGCGAGGAAGCTGAACTTCATGATCCGGAACGAGATCGCCCGGGACCTCGAGGCGCTCGTCCCCGCAGGGGAGCGCAGCCGCACCGTCAATGACGCCCTTGCGAAGGAACTCCTCTCCATACGACGGAGGAAGCTGACCGAGAGACTGCGGACGCTCCGGAAGAAAGGTCCTGCCGTCGCCACGGCGGACATCGTCGCCGCGTTGCGGAAGGACCGGGAGAGTCATTGAGCGCATCGGCGGGGGATATCATCGTCCCCGACGCATCGGTCCTGCTGAAGTGGGGATTGGA
>DATEDB010000288.1:0-2447 GCA_035286625.1 Bacteroidota bacterium | reverse complement strand
CCCACCGGGTCGTCACCCCGGACCGCGTCCTGACCGCGGCCCGGATCGTGCTCGCCCGGGGGACCATGATCGTCCTGAAAAACGGCTGTTCGATTCTCGGAATTTCCGCGCCGGAAAAAATGTAATGCGCCCGGCACCTCCCGGTCCCCGCCGGGGGGGCGAAATGTGTATTGTCATGATCAATCAATAATCCGCAACCGGAATCATCGTACTTGGAACCACCTCCCATCTGCGTACCATATCTGACGGAAACATATGACTGACATCACCGCGCTCAACGAACGCATCCAGCGCGAAAGCGCCTTTTCCGACCTCCTGCTTCTCGAGGTGGGCAAGACCATCGTCGGCCAGAAGACGATGGTCGAACGGCTCCTCCTGGGCCTGCTCTGCAACGGGCACATCCTGCTGGAGGGCGTTCCGGGACTGGCGAAGACCCTTGCGATCAAGACGCTGGCCTCGGCGATCAGGGCGAAATTCCAGCGCGTTCAGTTCACGCCCGACCTCCTCCCGGCCGACCTCGTGGGGACGATGATCTTCAACCAGAAGAACTCCGAATTCAGCGTCCGGAAGGGGCCCATCTTCGCCAACTTCATCCTCGCCGACGAAATCAACCGCGCGCCGGCCAAGGTGCAGAGCGCGCTGCTCGAGGCGATGCAGGAGAGGCAGATCACCATCGGCGAGCAGACCTTCCGTCTCGGGGAACCGTTCCTCGTGCTGGCCACGCAGAACCCCATCGAACAGGAAGGCACCTATCCGTTGCCCGAGGCGCAGGTCGACCGCTTCATGCTCAAGGTGAAAATCGGGTATCCCGGCCGGGAAGAAGAGCGGCTGATCATGCGGCAGAACATCGCGGGGGCGGCCACGGACGTGAAGGCGGTTGTCGACCCCGCGAGCATCCTGAACGCCCGTTCCGTCGTCCGCGAAGTGTACATGGACGAGAAGATCGAGCGCTACATCCTCGACATCGTGTTCGCCACGCGTGAGCCGGAAAACTTCAAACTGGACAAACTTGTCCCGCTGATATCCTACGGCGGCTCGCCGCGGGCTACGATCGGCCTCGCGATGGCGGCGAAGGCCTTCGCGTTCATCAGGCGCCGGGGGTACGTCGTTCCAGAAGACGTCAGGGCCGTCTGCCACGATGTCCTCAGGCACCGTATCGCGGTGACGTACGAAGCAGAGGCCGAGAATGTCACCGCCGAGCAGATCATCGATGAAATCCTGAACACGGTCGAGGTCCCCTGAAATACACACCGCAGGTCACGTCAACCGGAACCGCCCGAGCATGGAAACCGCCGAACTGCTGAAAAAAGTCAGGACCATCGAAATCCGCACGAGGGGTTTCGTCAACCAGATCTTCTCCGGGGAATACCACAGCGTGTTCAAGGGGAGGGGAATGGCCTTCAGCGAGGTGAGGGAGTATCAGTTCGGCGACGACATCCGGTCCATCGACTGGAACGTCTCGGCCCGGTTTAACCACCCCTTCGTCAAGGTGTTCGAGGAGGAACGGGAGCTCACGGTCATTCTCCTGGTGGACGTCAGTGGTTCGGGGGATTTCGGGACGGTGCGGCAGCTCAAGCGTGAGACCGCGACGGAGCTGTGCGCGGTGCTGGCGTTCTCCGCCCTGAAAAACAACGACAAGGTGGGCGTGATTTTCTTCAGCGACGTCATCGAAAAATTCATTCCGCCGAAAAAGGGGCGGTTCCACGTGTTGAGGATCCTTCGCGAGGTGATCGACTTCACCCCCGGACGAAAGGGCACGAACATCGCCGAGGGCCTGCGGTTCCTCACCGGGGCGATCAAAAAAAGAAGCATCGTGTTCCTCATTTCGGATTTTATCGACGAATCGTACGAAGACGCCCTCAGGATCGCCGGGAAAAAACACGACCTCGTGGGCATCAAACTCTACGATCCCAGGGAAGAAGAGATGCCGCCCGTCGGGCTCATGCGCACGGTCGACGCCGAAACCGGGGAGACGCGGTGGGTGGATACCGACAGCGCCCGCGTGCGCAACGCCTACGCGAAGTGGTGGCGGTCGACCGAGGAGACGCGCCGGAAAATTTTCAGGAAAAGCGGCCTCGACGAGATCCGGGTCCGCACCGATCAGCCCTACGTCAAGCCGCTGATGATGTTCTTCAGGATGAGGGAGAGGCGATGGTGAAAACTGACCGTCCGGCCTTCCGGAGACGGCCGACCCGTGTCGCGCCGATGCAGTCCCCTATGATCGCCGTGACGCTCGCCCTGACGCTCTCCGGGCCCTTCGGCGGCCCGGGCGGCGGCCGCCTTTTCGCACAGGAGGTGAGCGCCACGGCGCGCGCCGATACCAATTCGATGAAAATCGGCGAGCAGCTGCGTATAAAAATCTCCGTCGCCGGCCCTTCCGGATACGTCCTGCGGAACCTCGCTCCGGCCGATTCACTGGAAGGACTCGAGATTGTGCGCGTCGATTC
>DATEDB010000287.1:0-10723 GCA_035286625.1 Bacteroidota bacterium | reverse complement strand
TCGAACGTGATCACGTCCGTGCCCGGGTTGTCGTTCGCCGCGAGGATCGCTTCCCTGAGCGTTGTGAGGCCGTCGCCGGGAATCACCGAATCGCTGAACGTATTCACCATGAACGATTGGATAATATTCGGCGCGAAGATGGCCGTGGCGGTCAGGTCGGATGTCATAATTATTACAACCGGGTTCTCCGTGCTGACCGTTTCGCCGTCCAGCTCCCACCGGACGAAATGCGAGCCGGGGGCGGCGTACGCCGTGAGCGTCACCTCGGTGCCGGGATCGAACGCGGCCTCCGGAGGCTCGGTCGTTACAGACCCGAGAGTGGTGTCGCCGGGGATGGGGTCGGAGTCTTTATAGACCGCAAGCGAATAGACGTTGCCGGCGAATGTGGCGCCGAACGAACCGTCGGCGGTGACGTTGGTGAAGGTGTACAGGTAACCGGCAGGTCCGGAGGGAGAGGTTTCGACCACCACCGGCGCTCCGCCGTTGACCTGAATCGAATACACGTGGTGATCGGTGTTCGCCGTGGCGGTGAACCCCGCCGAACCGCCGTGCGGGACGTCGACCGGTCCGGCGGGAGAGATCGAGCCGGAATCGCCTGCCGATGTGGTGATCGTATAGACGTTGATGACGAAGGCCGCGCTGATTTCATGGTCGGCCCACACGCCGGAGAACGTATGGTCATACGTCGCCGGGGTTTTCGACGAGGTCTCCACGTCGGCGGTCACGCTGTCGATCGTTACGGTTTTAACGTGATACCCGGCGTCCGCCGTCATCGTAAACCCCTGCGACGATCCCCCCCAGACGCCCACTCCTCCAGACGGGGAGATCGATCCGTGGTCGCCGGTGCTCGCGGTGATGGTGTACCCATTGAGCGCGAAGGCGGGTTTGATCGAGTGATCAGCCAGGACGTCGGTGAACTTGTAGGTATAGGTGGTCGGGGTCTGGCCTGAAGACTCGACGATCGTCAGGAAGTCATCCACCAGTAATGCCTTCAAGTGGTATCCAAAGCCAGCGGTGATTTTGAATGCCACTGTCGCCCTGCCTTCCACCCCAACGCTTCCGTCGGGGGATATCTCCCCGTTTTCATCGGAGATCGCGTCTACGATATATACATTGATCGCGAAGGCGGCGCTGATCGAGTGATCGGCCGAGACCGACGGAAACGTGTACGCGTACGTGGCGGGGGTCTTCCGGGAGGTCTCGACGGTCGTGGTGACACCGTCGACGGTGATCGATTTCACGTGATAGCCGGTGTCGGCGGTGATGTTATACGCCTGGGTGGTGCCGTATGTGAGCGTGCTGACCCCCGGGGGTGAAGTGGCCCCGTGCGTGCCCGCGCTCGCCGTGATGTTGTAATAGTTTAACGTGAAAGTCGCGCTGATGGTGTGGTTCGCCGAGACGCTGGTGAACGTATGGGAATATGTCGCGGGCGCATGGGGGGACGTCTCGACGGTGGTCGTGACGCCGTCGATTGTCACAGTCTCGACGTGGTAGGCGGAGTTTGCTGTGATGTTGAATGTCTTTGACGACCCCGAGTGCACCGATACGCTCCCGGACGGAGAAATGTAACCCCCGATGCCGGCACTCGCGGTAATCGTGTAGTAGACCGTCGAGGGGAGGGGGTCCGATTGCGCGTCAGCCGGCGCGGGAATGAGGGCCGCGATGAAGATTAAAACCGGTAAGAACCTGGTCATATGGTATTCGCCTATGATCCCGATGATAAAAATCAGAAATGGTATGAGCCGCAAACCTTACCTTGTGAGGAACTCTGAAAAAGAGCCAACCCGGGGAATAGCAAAAGAAGGCCAATAATCATTTAAAATGCAAGAGGCGGCGGTTCAGAGTTGTCGAATCGTATCAACCATCCCCCTCTCATTTTCCCTGATTTTTCATCCCCTGTGGGAGATCTGGATTGTCACATGAATTTTATGCACATTTTTACGATTTACAGTGCATTTAAGACGATGAATCCATGAAAATCTCATCAAAGGACTACATCGTTGCCCGCAAATTGATTAAATCGTATCGCTTCATTTAACCATCCCGGCTTTCGGTCGTATCATGTACGAAAGCTCAACAGAAAACCGCCTGTGAGTCCCATAGAACCGGGTCATCAGAATACCGCGGTGGCCATGCTGGTGGAGAGAAGCATTGACGGCGATCTGAACGCATTCCGATCCCTGATGGAATCACAGCAAACATACGCTTATGTCCTGGCGTTTCGGTTGTTGCGCGATGAGGATGACGCGGAGGACGTTGTTCAGGAGGCATTTATCAGGGTCTGGAAAAATCTTGCGCGGTACAGGCCGGAGGTGAAATTCACGACATGGCTGTACAGGATCGTCGTGAATTTGTGTTACGATAAAATAAAGATGGAGGCGCGGCGTCGTTCGATCGTCGTGTACTTCAGGAACCTGATCAATCGCGGAGAGCTTGCCGACGGCAGGGACCTCCCCAAAGAAAGTGAAGACCGCGATCTCTCCGAACAGATTCTTCTGGCGGCCAGGCGGCTTCCACCCATTCAACACCTGGTGTTCCATCTGCGTGACGTTCAGGACCTGTCCATAGCGGAAGTCGCGGAAGTTGCGGGAATCTCGGTCGGCTCGGTGAAAACAAACCTCTGCTACGCGAGAAAGTCGATCCGGGCCGCGATGACACACCACCACGGAGGCGAAAAACCATGAAGAAGTGCCGGCACGTCAGAAAATTAATCTACCTCTACCGTGAGGCTGAACTCTCCCCCGCAGAACGGGTCATCGTCGATGAACATACGGGGGCCTGCCGCCGATGCGGGGAGATCCTCCGTCAGCTTCACTCGATGGAGAAGACGCTCGTCACGCTCCGGGAGAAATCTCCGCGCACCATCCCGGATTATGGCACAATCGACGGAGCGATGCGGGAGATATCGATACGAGCCGGAAGGAAACATGCCGGCACCGGGGGGTCACCCCTCTCCGATCGCCTGCTCGGGTATCTGCGGCCCGCGCTGAGTATCGGGCTCCTGGCGGCGGCGGCCTTATATATCGCACAGGAATCCCGCGATGCCCTCAAAGTGTCCGATCTGGAGTACCGCCTGCACACGCACGGCGACGCCGTCGTCACCGGATCCATGAAAGGGAACGATCTCGGGACGTTCAGGAAACTTCTGTCCCCGGGGCCGGCTGTGGCGGCAATGGGCGGCGTCCCCCCGGGGTGGGTCGAAACCGACATCTTCAGGCTGTTTCGTCGTCATACCACGCTGTTCGACCAGTTGTCCCGCCGCTACCCCCGGCTGTCGGGCATCACGCCTGGCGACGGCCTCGATGAAGACGAACGCACAATCCTTGAAACGGACGGAAAAGAGTTGATAAAAGAGTTTGAACATTTGATCAGCCAGGGAGCAAAAAAACCATGAAACGATATCACAACGGCGCATTCATGCTCGTCATCTCCGCAGTGCTCCTGTTCCCGGGATGCCTGGAGGAGAATGTCCACACGACCATCTCGTCGGATGGATCCAGTGAGCGGACCATATCCATGTCCCTCCCGGAGAGGAGATTGCCGGAACAGGCATTTCCGGTCCCCGCGGACCCGACCTGGACGGCGGAGTGGAAGGAAACGGGGGATGAGGATACCAACTCGAGGTACCAGTATGTCGCCAAAAAATATTTTCCAACGCCCGGCGATCTGGACCGTGAATACGCCGGCCTTTTTGACTCAACCAGGCCCGGGCTCAGCGTATCTGTGAAGAAGCGGTTCGAATGGTTCTTCACGTATATCGAATACGACGAACGGTATTCATACCCTAATCCTTTCAGAAACGTTCCCGTCTCCGATTACCTCAGCAGGGATGAGATTGAACGGTTCCAGATGGGCGAGAAAAGCGACAGTTTGAAACGGCGGGTGGAGAGATGGAAACTCAGGGATGTAATTGAGGAGTTTTACCGGTCCATCGTCGCCGAAGCGCGCCGGCGGAATGATCCCGACCTGCCCGCGTCCCTGCTCCTCGGGAATAAAGAGGAATGTATCGCCCGGATTGAAGGACACGACATTTCCCATGCCGGGGCGTCGGACACCGCCGCCGGACCACGACGGGGGAATACTGATGCCGCCCGGGAGGTGATGAACGTGATCGCGAAGGTCACCGATACGCCCGCCGCCCTCAAATTGATTCCGTTTGCCGGTCAGGTCATTGCCGGGATCGATCGGAAGGAAAGTCAGATACAACATCCGGACCAATGGTCGTATTCCGTTCAAATGCCGGGTTTGATCATCGGGACCAACAGTACCGCCGTGGATGGAAACACCATCACGTGGAAGTTCGAACCGGACCAGGTGAGGGTCGCGGATTACCTGATGCACGCGACCTCCCGTGTCACCAACGTCTGGGCGTTTATTACGACGGGCGTCGTCGCCCTGGTGCTCATCATCGTCATCTTCATCTCATTTCGGCGGCGACGGATGATATGATGAATCCTCCGCTGCCCCGGTGTCCGGGCAGGGTATATATCGATGGAAAACCATCGCGGTTTATACGTTTTCCGCTCAATTTTGACGCTTTTTTTATTCAGCCCGGGGGGAAGTGAAAAAACTTGACATTTTCCCATTTCCTTTTTAGTATTCCGGTGTCCGGTTCCACGCACCCTCTCACACCGGACGTTTCCTTCACGCTGATAAATCAACCCGTGCGGAACTTTCCGGGAGTTCATGCTGGTGCCGGATCCCACGTAAGTTCGGGATCATTTATTTAGAGAACACACTTTCCGGCGCGCCCGAATTCCGCTCACTCATATATCACTGTTCTCTCCACATCATACAGGAGGGTTACGTCATGAGATCATTCCTGACGGTTTTCTGTGTTCTATTCCTCTTTTCTCTTTCCCACGCCCAGATGGACCCCGATTCGACGGAACTGCTCTACGCGGGATACCTGATAGAGAACGTCGAGACTCCCGTCGACCGCGACCTGACGGGTCCTGAACCGTACTTCTCCCTGGTGGGCGACACACTCTACCCGGTCAGTGTGGTGAGGAACCACGCCTCGACCCCGAGACCGGTCTTCATCGAGTGCATGATCAACGACATCGCCACCGGCTTCACGGTCTATTATGACAGCGCAACGGTCATCGCCGATCCGGTCTCGGACGTGACGATCGTCCTCTCCCCGTGGATCGATCCGCCGGGTCCGGGGATGGAACAGGAAGAACTATCGGCAGGTTCGTACGGGGCCGGGTGGAGGAAAAACGAAGGCAATCCGGCGAACGTCCAGCCCCTGCGAAAAGGGAAGTGCGGTTTCAAGAAACTCTCGGTGACCGACCAGGGGAACGGGTCGTTTCGCATCGCCAAGACGGTCGTCAACCTCAAGACGGAGGATTGTCCGTGGTCGCTCACGTTCGCCTGGGACAACTACGGGCCGAACTCCGGTCCGAAACACGTCATCGACACCGCAAGCGGCGCCGCCCCCAGCGGCGGCGGCCCGACCGATGTGACCGTCAAATGGACGCCCCCCACCTCGGGTAAATTTTGCGTCTTCGCGGTCCTCACGATACAGGGTCGCACCATCATGGAATACTACAATAGAATCAAGGTGAGGAAGGACCCGGGGCCGCCTCCAATCCCGCCGCCGCCGCCACCCCCGCCGCCGCCACCCCCGTGGCCTCCGCTTCCCCCGGGAAAATGGTGGCACGTACCGGTTCCGGTAATTCCGGATACTCCCAACTGTCCGATACCCATCGAACTCGTTGCCATGAGCCTGACAGGGTCGTATCCGCTTCACTACATCCCTCCGCCGGACACGGTGTTCCAGGACTGCATCGTGCCGATGACCACCTACCTCTCCGTGTTCGTCCCCGATGCGATGACCCCATCGGACAGTTCGGTCTTCACGGTTGTGGCACGCTCGGGGGGCATCGAAGTCGGTTCGGCCACGATCGTCATCAACCCCGAGTCGGCCGCGGGGAGTTCGATCTGCGGCGTGAAATTTCTTGATGTGAACGGGGACGGTATCCGGGACGCCGCAGATATCGGCCTGCCCGGATGGACGGTCTGCCTGGTGAACAAGGGGACCCCCGACACGACCTGTACCACGACCGATTCACTGGGGAACTACTGCTTCGACAGCATCCCTCCCGGAACGTACAACGTGTACGAAGTCGCGCAGACCGGGTGGTTGCAAACCACGGCGAACCCGGCGACCATCGTCCTCGTCGGGGACACGGCCATCACCGGCGTGGATTTCGGCAATAAAGACATCCAGCCGCCGTCGATCACACCCGGATGGAGATGGGATGACAAGCTCTCGTTCGACCGCAGGGGCGCTTACGGCATGATGACCGCAGTCGACGATAATTCCTACGGGAACGGTGAGACCAGGGCGGTGGACAGCTTCTTCGATGTCTTCTTCGACGTTTTCGTTAACGGCATCCCCTACTCCTCAGAGCCGATGACCCACGATTCCTTCTTCGACGTCTTCTTCGATATCGGCGGAGGCGGAATGTGGTGGGGGTTCATCCAGCCGCCCACGGACGGATTTCCGAAGGGCACCGAAATCACCGGCCAGCTCCGGGCGGTGGATCTGAGCGGCAACCAGTCGGTGTTTACGAACCTGGGGAACATCGTCATCGTCAATCCCCCGCCGATCCTCAAGGGGTTCTTCCCCGCACCGTTCAAGAAGCAGGCGGATCATGAATCGTACTGGTATGGAAAAGCGTCCAACAGCTGGTGCGCACCGACCGCGGCGTCTTCGTGCCTGCAGCGTCTGAACGTCCCGGGCCTTCCCACCGACAAGTTCGAACTGGTGAAGGAACTCGCCCGCGCGATGAACTGCGACGGTATCGCCAAGGACGCGATCGGCAAGGGTTCCGGCAATCCCGGCCAGGGGACCATGTTCTGGCAGACCGGGACACGGAACGGGTTCGTCTGGGGGATCAGCAAGTACCTGGCCGAGCTGGGTGTCAGGGACAACTACAAGATCAAAATCTACCACCCCAACGACCCGGACCCGTTCTTCGGTCACGATTCGATCTTCTACCGGTACCCGACCTACGAGGACTATAAGAAGGAATTGCACGACAGCGAAGACGTTCTTATACGAATCAGGTACGGACCGACCGACAAGCTGGAGCAGACCGGCGGCCACTGGGTCGTGGGAATGGGCCAGATCGACAGCGATTCCGTCATCCCGAATACCATCGTGGTGATGGATCCGGCCAGCGGCGACACGTCCTACATCAAGTGGATCGGTAACACGGGATACTACGCCGGCCGCATGGTGACCATAAAGAGTATGGTGGCCATCTCACCCGTATCGACCGGTTCGATTTGCGGGACGAAATTCCATGACCTGAACGGGAATTGCGTGAGAGACTCCGGGGAAGCGGGTCTGTCCGGCTGGACAATCAAGCTCTCGCCCTCGAATCTCTATACGACGACCGATTCGGCTGGAAATTACTGCTTCAATAATCTCGGCCCGGGGAGCTACACGGTCTCCGAGGCGCTTCAGGCGAACTGGGAGCAGACCTGTCCGGTGGCCGGATCGTATAACGTGCCGCTGGGACAGGGACAACATCTCACCGGTCTCGATTTCGGTAACCGCAGGAAATCGGGTGTTCAGGACCTTTTCGTCCGGCTTGGCGCCAGCAGGGCGCGGCCCGGGTTTAGAAAAGGCTACAGTATCCTGTACATGAACAGGGGTTCGATCAAGAAACCGGCCACGATTACACTCACACTTCCCCCCACGGTGAATTACACAGCCAGCTCTCCGTCCGGGACCTACAACGCGACGGATCACACTGTCACCTGGACGGTGGGGCCGCTCCAGCCCGGCCAGGTCGGTGTCATCAAGGTCTCCGGCATCGTCAAGGATACGATCGGCGCGTCGCTCACGGCCTGTGTCACCATCGAGCCCTCGGGGACCGATGTCACGCCGGCGAACAATTCGATGTGCGAGACGCAGAAAGTCACCGGTTCGTTCGATCCGAACGAAAAGCTCTCCTCTCCGCCCGGTGTGGGACAGTACAAGATGATCGCCATCAGCCAGGCACTTACGTATAAAATCAATTTCCAGAACGTCGGAAACGACACCGCCTTCAACATCGTCGTTCGCGACACCATGGATACCGGCCTCGACCTGGGCACCTTTGTCTCGGGCGCCGGCAGTCATCCATATACGGTGGTGATCACCGGACGCGAGGTCGCGTGGACGTTCTCGAACATCAACCTGGTGGACAGCACCACCAACGAGCCGGAGAGCCACGGGTTCGTCTGGTTCGATATCCAGCCCGATACGGCGACACCTCTCGGCACGGATATCCCGAACTGGGCGGGGATTTATTTCGACTTCAACCCGCCGGTGATCACCGACACCATCTCGTACCGCATCAGCGGCATCCTGACGGTGGACATCGCCGACAGGTGGAACATGGTGTCGAACCCGATGGACACGCCGGACGATTCGGTGGACAACGTCTACCCGACGCGGGTATCCAACGCGTTCTCGTTCGACAAGAATGCCGGATACCAGACGAGCCCCGAACTGGTGAACGGCGTGGGGTACTGGATCAAATTCGGTTCGGCCCAGAGCGCGGATATCTTCGGGGTACCGGTCACCGCCGTGGTCGCCAACGTGGACACCGGCTGGAACATGGTCGGTTCTGCGAGCTACCCGGCGTACGTGGGTACGATCGGGCAGAGTCCAACCGGGATCGTCGTCTCGAACTACTTCGGCTATCAGAACGGGTATGTGACCGCCGATTCCATCGAGCCGGGCCGGTCGTACTGGGTGAAGACGAGCCGTGACGGTCAGCTCACGATCTCCTCGCTCGGTCTGCCTCCCCACGCAGGGGCCTCGATCGGGAGGGCGGCCCATACCGAAGAACTCGGCAGCCTGACGGTGACCGATGAGAGCGGAATGGAGCAGAAGCTCTATTTCAGCGCGTCGGCGAAACGGGAGGTATCCGAGGAATTCTTCGAGATGCCGCCGCCTCCGCCGGCGGGACTCTTCGACGCCCGGTTCGCGAACGGCCGGATGGCGGGATTCTCCGGCGGCGAGATCCGGGAACTTCCCATAGGCATCAGGTCGGCGAACTATCCGGTCACGCTGAGATGGGAGAACGCCGGCGGTGAGGGCAGTGGAGCGGTGCTGCGGATCGGCCCGCGTGAAATCGCACTCACCGGTAGCGGAAAGACCGTCCTCACCGGACCCGCGGACCGGGCTGTCCTGGTCCTGAGCCCGTCGACGACAGGGGAGTTGCCCGAAGAGTACGCCCTCGAACAGAACTATCCGAATCCGTTCAATCCTGTCACGACGATCCGGTACGCTCTGCCCGAGCCCGCGCACGTGCGGCTGAAGCTCTATAACCTGCTCGGCCAGGAGGTTGCCTCTCTGGTGGACGGAATGCAGGATGCCGGATACCGCAGCGCGCGGTTCGACGGAAGCAGCTATCCGAGCGGGATCTATATATACCGGATCTCCGCCGGCGGATTCACCGAATCGCGGAAAATGCTTCTGTTGAAGTGATTCGCGGACGGACCCATCCCTGATCCGGTCGGACAGGGAGGGGGAGGCTGCCTCTCAACGGAACGACAAAGCCCCGGTCACCACGGCCGGGGCTTATTTTTTATTGCCGCGGTACCTTTCGGAACTTCGCGTCGAGGCTCCACGGGCCGCCGCCGGCCGCCGAGAAGTAGAGCATCAGGAAGCAGTACAGCATGGCATCGGTGCCGCCGTTGACGATCGGCCAGAACCCGCGCGGAGCGTGGAACTGGAAGTAGGCTACCGCCATTTCGCCGGCGAGGATGAACGCGACCGGACGGGTGAACAGGCCGGCGAGGAGCATCGCGCCTCCTGTCACTTCCATCAGGCCGCCGATCCCGAGCTGAGAAAACAACTCCACCGTGCCGCCGTCGGGCGGAACCCCCACGGGGAACGCGAAGGTCTTCATCGTCCCGGGCAGGATAAACAGAAACCCGAAAACGATGCGAAGCACGCTCTGTAATTGAGGAGCCCGGGACATCCACCGCACGATGATCCCGGGGTTGGGGGGGGTCTGTTGATTCATGGGTGCCTCCAATATTCCACCGTCGCGGAGCCGATCCGTTCTGTCGACGTGCCCGGCTTCGGGGTATTCTCAGATCTATGGTGATGCACTGGTACGCTGAATATAGAGTATTTCAGGGGATCGGGCAAATCCGTCCGGAGGGAATATTATCGGAGAACCTGTACCATGAAGAATGCCCCCCACCGATGCCGTTCTCTGGATACTTGCTGTTGTGGCAGGAATCTCGGGCGCGGGGGCGGGGCCCGGTATCATCCTCGGCGACGCAGTGAAAGCAGCCCTCGCGGTGGTGATGATCGGCCTATTCGTCGTTGTCTATTTTTATCGACCCCTGCGCTGGCTGCGTCCCCCACCCGCGAACCCATTCACCCCCGCCGCCTCATACATCAGTGCGCCCACGCACCCGGCGGGTTGGCTTATTTCCCCTTTCTGATGTAAATGTCCCCGTTGAAATTCTTGAACGTGATCTCCGCCCCGCCGCCGTTGATCTTGCCGGTCATGAGCTTTTCGAGCGTGACCTTGAAGGGTCCCACCCTTCCGCGCTTGTTGTCCGGGACCCTGAAGGGTTCCATCTTCCCGCGCGCGTTGTTTTCCACGCGGCTGGTGGCGTTGTCGATCTTCATGTCGAAGTCGCTGTAGATCTCGCCCATATCGTTTTTTAGCCTCAGAGTCGCTTTAACCGTGGACGG
>DATEDB010000286.1:0-2765 GCA_035286625.1 Bacteroidota bacterium | reverse complement strand
CTCCGCCCCACTGCCGCCTCACTTTCGAATGAGGATTTCCCTCTCGATCCGGTCCCCGCCCGCCCGGACGCTGCAGCGGTACCGACCTTCGCCGAAGCCCGACATGTCCACAGAAACGACGTAGCCCCCGGGCGGCTTCTCCCCTTCGAACACCCTGAGCAGTTCGGCCGAAGACGGGTCGGCGACCGAGACGGTCACCCTCCCACCCGAGGCAATGGTAAAGGGAATGAAATACGTGGAGATCCCCCGCGCCCTCGAGGGGATCCCCACCCGGAGACGGGTTCCCGCCTCTGCCGGCGGCGACGCAAGCGCCGGACCGACCTTCCCCGCCGCGAGCGCCGGACCGGTCCCGGCGGGAGGACTCTCGATGCCGGAACGGGAGACGACGGAAACCGCATACGAATATCGGGCCCCGCGGCCGGGCGCGGGGGGATCCGAATATTCCGTGATCTCGCGCGGGAGGACCGCGATGAGCCGTTCGTCCCTGGCCGTTCCCCCTTCCGATTCCTCGATCCGGTAGACGGCGACGAACCTGCATATCTCCCGCGGGGAGCTCACGCGCCAGCTGAGGCGGCTCACGCCGTCAGCGGCGGTGGCGACGCGCAACGATTCGGGCGGGGCCGGGACCGTGCTGTCCTTCCACCTCATCGGGGGAGGCAGCGCCAGCCGGGAATACACCTCGCCGAGGGGCAGTTTCCCCTCGAGGTTCCCGTAACGGAAGAAGGCCTCCCCGTCGGCCCCCGCCTCCCGCGCGACCTCGACCGGCCGGGTCCACTGCGCCAGGACCTCCGGCTTGTACGACGCGATGCCGGCGTAGAGATGTCTGCCCGGGGACTCCCTCCTCCACTCGCGCACCATCTCCGAAAAATCCGGATCGCGGCCGTCGCCCCCGATCGGCCAGTAGAGCTGTGGCGCCACGTAATCGACGATCCCCCGCCGGACCCAGTCGTACGAGTCCTGGAAGACGTCCGAATACGATTCGAGGCCCCGCACCCCCCGGGGGTTCAGGTAGATGCCGACAGGGGTGACACCGAATTTTACCGCGGGAGCGCGGCGGCCCAGTTCGTCTTTGATGCGGGTGAGCAGCCCTGTGACGTTCTCACGGCGCCACCGGTCGCGGGGCAGCCCCCGTCCGAATTTTTTGTATGTGGCGTCGTCGTCGAAGGATTTCCCCGGATACCTGATATAGTCCATCTGGAGGCCGTCGATATCGTAGCGCGAGACGATGTCCAGGGCCACACCCGTGAGGTGGCGTTCAACTTCCGGATCGCCCGGATCGAGCCACCACTGGTCGCCGTACAGCCGGACCCAGTCGCGGTGCGCGTTGATGAGGTGCGGCGGAACGGTGGGCCCCGGCGGGGTTTTCACGCCCCGCACGAGGTAGGTGTTGAACCAGGCGTGGATTTCCATCCCGTGCGCGTGGGCCTCGGCGACGGCGAACGCCAGGGGGTCCCAGCCGGGATCGGCCCCGGGAACCCCGGTCATCACGTGCGACCACGGCTCGGCACCCGGGCGGTAGACGGCATCGCCCCGGCCGCGGACCTGGAAAAAAACGGTATTGAATCCGGCGCGTGAGAGACGATCGATCATCCCGGCGAGGGACGCGCGCTGCCGGGCGGTGTCATACGTTGACGGCCAGTCGAGCCCCCCGACGGTGGCGATCCAGACGGCCCGGACCTCCCTCCCGTTGTCGGCCGGAGCGGACGGGGCGGATGAAGCCGCGCTGTCACCGGCCGCCGCCCCGAGCGCCCAGGGGAGCCAGAACATCACGAAAATCCGGGGAATCCAGGTAAGCCGGAGCCGGAAGAGCGCCGCATGGAGTGACATCGAACGCAGGGGTTTCAGAAGAAGCACTTCATCGTTGGGGATTAATATAGAACCCGAAATCGGCAGAATCAAGCGTTTCCGGAAGGGGCAGACACCGATTCACCCCTCCCGGATTGATTGACTTTCAGGGAAAATCAAGTTATATTTTTGACTCGGTACTTCAATTACCAGCCTAAATCATCCAGTTTTCAGGATTTTAAGAGAATTAAGATCTCGTGAAAAGCAATCGTGGTAAGGCAATATTCATCATCGCCGCGGTACTTCTCTCCTTCTACTTCCTCTACCCGACATACCAGGATTACCGGATCGCCGGGGAGATGAAAAACCTTTCCCCCGAAGACAGCCTGAAATACGTCGACGAGCACGAAGAGGCGGTCAGGAACGCGAGGAACGACCGGATCAAGCTCGGGCTGGACCTCCAGGGGGGGATGAGGGTCGTCCTCGAAGTCAACGTCCTTCGCCTCCTCGACGACCTGGCCAAGAATAAGGACGATAATTTCAAGAGCGTCATGGCTGCCGTTGCGGCCGAGGCTAAAACTTCCGACACACCGATCATCGAGATCTTCAAAGCGAAGTTCGAGGAGCGACAGTTGCGGCTGAGCCGGTATTACGGAAACATCAGGGACAGCGACGACGACATTCTCGTCAACCTGACCGACGAAGCGAAGAAGGCGGTTGACCGCGGCATGGAGATCGTCCGGAACAGGGTCGACCAGTACGGCGTGTCCGAACCCTCCATCCAGAAACAGGGCGCCAGGAGGATCGTCGTCGAGCTCCCCGGCGTTTCCAACGAATCCGAGGTGCAAAAACTCCTCCAGGGGACGGCGCTCCTGGAATTCAAACTCCTCAAGGAGCCGGACATCGCGCTGAAGGTCTACGAATCGATCGACCGCGTCCTGGCGGGCAAGCCCGCAGAGGATTCCACGGAAGCCGTATCG
>DATEDB010000285.1:0-3070 GCA_035286625.1 Bacteroidota bacterium | reverse complement strand
GACGTCGCCGAAATCCACCCAGTTGAAACGCAGCACGTCCGCGTCGGGGGGGCCGCCGACCCGGTGGAACAGGACAACGAGGGACAGTCCCAGGGATACCGTCAGCAGCGAGACGGCGAACCAGTCGCCGCCGCGCGCAAGCCTCTTCCCGAAAAAAATCAGGATGGTGAAACTCGCCAGTGGCAGGAGCAGAATGGCGAGCGATATGTCGATGACCGGCATCATTCTTTCAGCTTGTTGATATCGTCGACGTTCACGGTGTGGAAGCGCTGGTAAATATTGAGCACGATCGCCAGCGCGACGGCGGCCTCGGCGGCCGCGAGGATGATGACGAAGATCGCCACTGCCTGCCCGGCCAGGTTCACTCCCCCGTACCGGGAGAACGCGATGAAATTGATGTTCGCCGAATTGAGAATCAGTTCGATGCCCATCAGGACCAGGATCGCGTTCCTCCTGGTCAGGACGGCAAATATGCCGAGCGAAAACAGCAAGGCACTGACCATCACGTAATGTGTGAGTGTGACGTGCACGGTCAGGCCACGCTTTCTTTTTTGCGGTCCCTGCGGGAGATCATGGCGGCCCCGATCAGGGCCACCAGCAGCACCACCGAAGCGACCTCGAAGGGCAGAAGGTATCCGGTCATCAGCATTTTTCCCAGCTCGACGGCCGTCGTGGGCAGGGCCATCCCGGACGGCATCACCTTCCACTGCGTCGCATAGAAGATGCCGGTGATCGTACCGGCCGCCACGGACACGACGACCATCGCCAGGCCGACGTTCAGTGTGCCGGTCTTCATCTCGACGCTGACGACTTTATTGGTGAGCATAACGCCGAAGACCAGCAGTACGAGAATCCCGCCGACGTACACCAGCAATTGCGTGATGGCGATGAAGTCCGCCCCGAGGAGCACGTAGAATCCCGCGACGCCGAAAAACGTGAACAGCAGAGCGAAGGCGGAATAGATGATATTGCGCGAGAAGACCACAACGGCGGCCGAGGCGATCGTGACTGCCGCGAAAAAGTAAAAAATGACGTCGACAAGGGTCATGGTCAGGATTTCGGCGCCTTGGGGGACTCAGGCGGTTTCGGCGCGGAGGGTTGATCCGCGGCCGGCGGTTTCGGTACGGGGGATCCGGGAGCGCCGGGGGGCATCGCGGGCGCCGGGCCGGCGGCGGCTTTCGCGGCTGCAGCGGCCTTCGCCGCTGCCGCGGCGGCGGCCTTTTTCTCTGCGGCCTCCTTTTCTGCGACGGCGGCTTTCACCTTCACGTCGGCGATCTCAGTGTCGGAGAGCGTCACATAGTTATAGATGAGGTTCTTCCTGTCGTACTCGGAGAACTCGTAGACATCGGTCATCTTGATGCACTCGGTGGGGCAGGGATACACGCAGAGCGCGCAGTAGCAGCACTTCGCGATGTCGATGTCGAACGTCGTCACCCAGAGGCGTTTCTTCTGGCCGGTGGAGGTGGTCCCGAGGTCGTCGCCCGCCACCGACTTCACGGTTTCGATCCTGATGCAGCTCACCGGGCAGGCCGCCGAGCACTGGTCGCAGCCGATGCAGTCGTCCATGTTCACATAGAGCCGGTTCCTGGCGCGCTCCGGGAGTTTCAGCCGCACGTCCGGGTACTGTATCGTGACCGCCGGTGTGAACAGGTGGTTGAAGGTGACCCTCATGCCCACCAGCACGGTCCAGATGCCCTTGAAGATATCTCCGAAATATTCTTTCATATCATCGTCAGGACCCCCACACCGAGCATGCAGACGAACGCCCAGGGGGTGAGAACTTTCCATGAAACGTGCATCAGCTGGTCCACGCGCAGGCGCGGGAGCGTCCAGCGGAGCCACATCTGCACGAACACGAGGAACATGCCCTTGCCGAGGAACCAGAAGAGTCCCCACACCGGTCCGCCGAGGAATTCTCCGAAGGGGCTGTTCCACCCGCCCAGGAAGACGGTCGCCCCGATGGCAGACACCGCGAACATGTTGCCGTATTCGGCAAGGAAAAAGATGGCGAACTTCATTCCGCTGTACTCGGTGTGGTAGCCGGCCACCAGCTCGGACTCCGCCTCGGGAATGTCGAACGGGGTCCGGTTCGTCTCGGCCAGCGAGGCCACAAAATAAATGATGAATGCCACAAAAATAAACGGGAATTTGGCGAAAATGAACCAGTTCCAGACCGGGCCCGACTGCAGAAAATTAATCCGCTGGAGGTCGAGGGTGCCGGTGAGCATCACCACCGACAGCAACGCCAGGGCTGTGGGGATCTCATAGCTGACGATCTGGGCGGTGGCCCGCATCGCCCCGAAGAGCGACCATTTATTGTTTGACGACCATCCCGCCATGAGGATCCCGACGACCACCAGCGACGACACCGCGATGATGTAGAACAGGCCGATGTTGATGTCGCTCCCGATGAATGCGCTGGAGAACGGTATCGCGGCAAACGCCGCGTACGACCCCACGAAGACCACGAATGGCGCCAGCAGGTGAAGCTTTTTGTCGGCGGCGGCCGGGACGATGTCCTCCTTCTGTATGAGTTTCAAAATGTCCGCGATCGTCTGCGCCCAGCCGTGCCACCCCCCCACCCTCATCGGGCCGAGGCGGTCCTGCATGTGGGCCGACACCTTGCGCTCCATCCACACCGCGAAGAGCGCGTAGGGCAGGACCCAGAGAAATAACGGGAGCATCGCAACCACGACATACGCGGGTATGTCCCCGCCGAGCATATTTTTCAGGAAGTCGACCATGTCCTACCTGTCCACCTCCCCGAGCACGATGTCCACGCTTCCCACGATCGCGACGATGTCCGCGATCATGTAGCCGCGGCAGATCTCCGGGCAGACGCTCAGGTTCACGAACGCGGGCGACCGGGCCTTGAGCCGGTACGGGCTCGCGGTGCCGTCGCTGACAAGATAAAACCCGATTTCCCCGCGGGGGGATTCCGACCGGACGTACACGTCTCCGGCGGGCGGGCGGATCCTCTTCGGGATGGCCGAGCGGACGTCGCCCTGGGGGATGCGGTCGAGGGCCTGCTCGATGATGTTCAGGCTCTGCTCCATTTCGCGGATGCGCA
>DATEDB010000284.1:0-2738 GCA_035286625.1 Bacteroidota bacterium | reverse complement strand
CATGTCGAACTCGGGCGGATAGGAACCGTGGTGGGAATCAATGAACGCGTTCACCCCGTCGGCATACGACCTGAGCGCGGACAGAGATTCGGTGTGGAGATGCGCCTCGATGGAATCAGCGACCTCCCGAAGGTTCAGCATCCGGAACATCATGTCGAACGGGAGGGTCCGTTCCCCGAACAGTTCCGACAGGCGTCCCTCCCCCGCCCGCCTCATCAGGTCCATCTGCCAGAGCCGGTCCTGCGCCTGCACGTATCCCGTCGTAAACATCAGGTCCGCCGTCGTGGCGGCTCTCAGGTGCGGGATCCCGTACACGTCACGGTAGACGTCTGCGGGCGCGCCGATCCCGGCGACGGTAACGCCGCCGCTGGTGAGGGGGTATGATTTTACGAGAAGGTGGCGGATAAAGAGGAAGCCCACGATGAGGCCGGCGATGAGCGTTCCGGTGATGCCTAGGACGACGACCGATGGTCGTGGCAAGCGCGTGATCCCGTTTAGTGAAAATAAAAAACCCGTCTCCGAAAACCCCTCCCGGGTGGGGAGAGTCCGCAGTGACGGGAAAATATACCCGAATGCCCGGTCTATATCAAGACGGCCGGGCCGGCGCGGGGGACGGTCGGGTCCCGCCCCGGGCACCGTCTTCGATTAAAAGCGGTAGACGACAGTGCCCCTCAGTGTGTGCGTGGTGATTTTCTCGACGCTGGTGAACGCGCCGGCGTAGATCCGCCGGTAGGTGTCCCACGATCCGCGCGCGTAGGAGAGGTCCACCCCCACGGCGTTGTCCACCATGAATCCGACGCCGCCGGTGTAGTATTTCTGGTCGAAAGAGGACAGGTCTCCCTCGTAGGGCGACGGAAGCAGGATGAATCCCGCCCGGACGAAGAAGTCCGATCGGGGTATCCGCATCTCGCCTCCGAGGCGGATGTTCACCGTCGGCCTGAAGATTTCCTTGATGTCCGTGTTGAGTCCGAGGAGTTCGTTGGTGGCGTTCCGGAACTCCATCTGTGTGAAGTCCGTGTATTCCACCGTGCCGGCGAGCGTGAAGTCCGGCGTTCCGCCGGAGAGGCCCGCGGAGAAGACGTACGGAGTCGCGAGGTCGTACTCTGTCACGCCGCCTGTGGGATCGTAGGCCGATTCCCCGTTGTCGAACCAGCTCGTGGCGTCCGAGCTGAAATTTTCCCGGACGGTGATCCACGAGGGCGTTTTGACTGACAGGCCGAACCTGGCGTACCTTGCGAAGCGGTAGATCATCCCGGCGTTGATGTTGAAACCGCTGATGTCGGCGTTGACGAGATCCAGCACCTCGAGGCTGCTGTAATCGAACGGGAAATTCTGGTACAGGCTCATGAGGTCGGTTTCAGTGAACCTGTTCGAATAGGAATAGGACCCGCTCAGGAAGTTGAGGCTCATCCCCACGTAGAAATTTTGGGCGACTTCGGCGGCGCCGCTCAGGGAGAACCGGTTGAGCCCACCGCCCTCGAGCGCCCTGCCCTTCTGGTTCACGCTGTCGTCGATCGGGCTGACAAACACGCCGTTGACCGTATCCACCCGGGCGAGATTCAGCACCTCGGCCCTGGTCAGCTCCGGCGGGTAGGCCTGACCGTCGGGCGCCCAGGATTGAATGATGCTGCCGGAGGGGTTGAACGCGTCGAAGGAGAGACCGGTCGTGAATTCCGAGACCCGGTCGTACCCGATACCCACCGAAAAACTTCCCTGTGTGGTGGGCACGGCGTAGAGGAGCCCGATATGGTTCAGGCTCGTCTGGTTGTTGCTGAAGGAGGTCTGCGCGCCGAGATACGTTGCGGAATTCTGGTACGAGAGGTTGCCGAGCCCGAACGAGAACTCGTTCATTTTCGACTGCGCGATGCCGGCCGGGTTCCAGTAGACCGCCGAATAGTCGTCGAGGAAACTCATGCCCGCTGTCCCCATGCCCATGCCCCGGGCGCCGACCCCGAGCCCCTGCCAGGAATACCGGAGGACATCCTCCGGGTATTGCGCGTATGAGGCTGACGCGCAGAGGACCGCGACCGACAGGGCGCAGGCCGCCTTCAGTACCATTTTTTTCATGGGAATCATCTTCTCAGTAATGATGTCAGGCAGTGGCGAACTTCAGACGGCAGTCAGCTCAGCTCGTTGTGCAACCGGTCCGGTATGAGGTCAGGCGGTGGCCCGCTCAGGGTTTCGGATTGCGCGTTGAACCGCCGCGGCTGCTGCCCGAAGACTGCGCGCCGGCCCCCGACCCCGAAGGGGGGGCGGATCGGACGGCGGGAGGCGGAGATGACTGGCGCGGGGGCGCTGTGCGCGCCGGCGCCGTGCTCTTCGGAGACTGTTGTGTCCCCCGGGAAGTTCCCGTAGCATTGCCTTTTCGGCCGCTGTTGACGGCCGGTGACTTCTGCGAACCGTCACCGCTTTTCGAACCGGAGCTTCCGGAAACGGCCCCGCGGTCCCGGTAGATCCTGCTGCGATCCCGGGCGGCAGAACTGCGACCCCTGGTGCCGCTCTTCGATGCAGCCGTGGAGGTGCTCCGTGAGGACCCCGAAGTCCTTGAATTGACGGCCGGGGTCTTCGCCGCAGGCGCGGCGCCGGTCGACGTACCACCGGTCACCGCCCTGCCGGAGGCTGCGGGAAGGTCGATCATACCCGGCACATCCGAAGAACCGGCGGATCCCCTGGAATAACCGTTGGGATCGTTGCCGCGTGTTCCGCCCGAGGCACGGGTGGAGCCGAAATTCCGGTTG
>DATEDB010000283.1:0-3892 GCA_035286625.1 Bacteroidota bacterium | reverse complement strand
GTACCCCGGCCGGCCGCTGATTTTTTGCGCCCCGTCCCAGCCCCTGGCGGTCGTCGCGTAACCGGCGAGAAGGCCCGTCCCGATCCCGGGAGTGGTTGCCACGAACCGGTCCGCGCCGACGAGCGTCCATTTAAACAGGTCGTTGAATTCCGGGTCGGGTGATTCGACGGTGACCATCGAACCCAGAAGCTCCCGGTAGTGCCGGACCATCCCGCCGTAGGCGGCCGCAGGGTCCGCGAGCAGCGTTCGATACTGCTGCAGCGCGCTGTCAGGCCCCTCGTCCGTCCCGGCGATCGCGATCGTCAGCGACGGCCGCGACACCGGATCGATCTCGTAGATCGCGCCGTGATACACCTGGTTGGCGTCGGTCGCCCTCCCCGTGAAACCGGCCCCCGACCAGCCGACCGAATCGAACTGCCCCGAGAGGGACTGAGACGGAACCATATCCGCCCCGACCAGAATATGAATGTCCCCGGTGCCATCCGATACGCTCAGGACGCCGCCGGTCGTATCGTCGCCGTAATGAAGGGAGCCGGTGGCCGGTGAGTCGTACGGCCACATGATCCGGAGGTCCGAGCAGAATTTCACCGCCAGCCGGATCCGGCCCGGTCCCGTGAACTGGTACCGGACAACCGCCGCCGGGGCGTCCAGGGCCGCGAACACCACTTCCTTTACGGTTCCGAACGGGGTGGTATAGACGCGTATGAATGATTCCGGCCTGATTTCGATGCGGGGTGAGAGCTGATTCAGCCAGAGGATCGAATCGCCGTTCACGATCCCCGCCCGGTAATCCCGCAGGACGCGGAAGGGGTGCACCCAGAGCTCGTCGATGCCCCCGCGTTCGTTTCCCATGACCAGCGCTCGGCGGCCGGCCACGTCGAAGAAATTCTGCGTCGCGCTGTCGCGCGCGATCAGCAGGCCGGAAGATGAAGACCACACTCTGTCCGCATCAGGATTATGAATATCCCGCCCGCCGGCGCCCGCTTTCCCGGTTCCGCCTGTTCCGGCCCCTCCGGTTCCACCCCTGCCGGTTCGATTATCAGCCTGATCCGGCGTCGGCGCATCCACCCGCACCGGCTTCACATCCGACGAGGTCCAGTATGTCCGCCCGGCGGCTGCCGGACCACCGGCGAGGTACAATAAAGAGTTTTCGAGAAACCTCTCCATGTTTCGTCGGCGGTGGTTGTGCCTGTGAAAAAAGACGAACCCGCCGATCGTTATGCCCCTCCCCTTCGCATTATCGTATTCAATGACGAGCCTGCGCTCAGCGCTGATCGTGATGTACGCTTTTTCGACCGCGACGACTTTTCCGACGGCCGGGTGTTGCGCGCCAAAATACCCGGCGGTCCAGAGGCGATGATTCGCGTCGCCGTCCCAGGTGAACGTTCCCCCGAAGAGTTCGTTGAACAACGGGTGGGCGCCGTCCGCCCGGAAGATGGACGGCCTGAATCCCTGGAAGCCTTTCTGATCGAAGAGC
The DNA here is from genome assembly GCA_035286625.1 of Bacteroidota bacterium. Lineage (GTDB taxonomy): Bacteria > Bacteroidota > Ignavibacteria > UBA10030 > SZUA-254 > SZUA-254. The sequence continues at coordinate 2,415 of DATEDB010000283.1, read as the reverse complement.
CAGTCGTCCTCGATGTCGGCGGCCTCGATCGCCGGCGGGGCGGTTTCAATCCCCACGGCAACGGGGATCACCGCGGCGAGGCCGGTGAAAAGGAAGCGGCCTCCATTGTCGTACCAGGATTTCAGCCCCCGCAATTGTTTCAATCGCGGGATCCACCGGGTGTAGTCCGCGCTGTCGGGGATATGTATCCAGAGGACGTCGGCACCGTCAAGATCCGGCAAACCCCCATCGAGGTCCAATGTTTTCACGACAAAATTGGAATCTGACGAAAGCCACCCGATCGCGGCGCTGTCCTCGCCCGTCCAGTGTGAGGAAAATGCGAGATATCCGACTGTGTTCGACCCGGGTGCGCGCGTTCCGGAGCTGTCGCCGTGTGCACCGGCGCCTGTGGATGTGCCGGCGCTGATAGGTAATCCGGATACGGCCCCGGCCGAAAACAACATGCACACCAGGAAGGCCGCGAGACCGGGAAGGAGGAGATGATATTTCATGGTCCGTCAGTGTTTATCTGAAAGTCCACCACAGGATGGCGAGAATCACCACGAGAACCGCCGACAGGCCTGCATTCAGGCCATTGCGTTTCGCCGGGAGGGCCGTCGACCGGTCGATCCCCGCATACGTGAGGTTGGCCAGCTTGTCCGGCGCAGGCGCAGCGGTCACCAGGCTTACCCCGATGAGCACCGCCGAGCATGCGACAAACAGGAACACGGCGTAGTGGAGGAAGTTCACCGTGGCGACGTACGCGAGGAAGCCGTCCTGCACGGATCCGGTTTTATATTGAATCTCGACGACGAAACGAAACGCGCCAAGGACCAGGCCGGTGAGGAGCGACGCGATCGCCCCCCTGCCGTTCACCCGTTTCCAGAGAACCCCGAAGAGAAAACAGGCGGCGATCGGCGGGGAGACGTACGCCTGCACGCTCTGGAGATAGACGTACATCCTCTCGTCGCTCAATAATCCTATGAAGGGTATCCACGCCAGGCCGAGCAGGACCATCGCGGCGGTGATGATCCTCCCGAAATTCACCATCGCCCTCTCGTCGGCACCGGGCCTCAGGCGCTTGTAGATGTCGATCGTCAGGAGGGTCGAGGTGGAGTTGAACATCGCGCTCAGCGACGACATCAGCGCGGCCAGGAGCCCCGCCACGACGAGACCCTTAAGCCCCGAGGGCAGAAGGGTGGTCACCATCCAGGCGTACGCCCTGTCTCCGGTGACGGTGCCGTTCGAAAGACTGTAGGCGATGACGCCGGGCAGCACCAGGAGAAACACGGGAAGGATTTTCAGGAACCCGGCGAAAATGGTTCCTGTCCGGGCCTGGTCCAGGTTGCGGGCGCTCAGGACCCGCTGGACGATGTACTGGTCCGTGCACCAGTACCAGATTCCCAGTATGGGGGCGCCGAACACGATGCCGGTCCATGGAAAATCCGGGTCGCTCATCGGCTTGAACATGCTCCAGAACTCCGGCGGCGTGCCGGCGACCACGGCATCCCAGCCCCCGGCCCTGTCGAGCCCGATCAGCGTAAGCGCCGCCGAACCGGCGACCAGGATGAACATCTGCACGAGGTCGGTATAGATGACGGCGGACAATCCCCCCATGACGGTGTAGATCCCGGTCGCGATCACGATCACCGTCGCCGAGGTGTACATGTCCCATCCCACCACCACATTCAGGAGGATCCCTCCCGCGTAGAGCGCGATGGAGATTTTCGTCAGGACATACGCGATGATTGAAACGACGCTGAGGTAGGTGCGCGCGGCGCCATTGAAGCGGCGTTCGAGGAATTCCGGCATCGTGAAGACGCCGGACCGCAGGTAGAAGGGGGTGAACACCCAGCCCAAAAGCAGCAGGATGAGGATGGCCAGCCACTCGAAGTGTCCCACCGCGAGTCCCGACTTCGATCCCGTCCCGGCAAGACCCAGGAAGTGTTCGCTCGAGATGTTCGTCGCGAACAGCGAGGCGCCGATGGCCAGCCATCCGACGTCGCGGCCCGCCAGGAAGTACCGGACGGTGCCGGCAGACTTTTTGCGGAAATAGAAACCGATGGAGAGAACGGCGAGGAAATACGCCCCTATAATAGAGAGGTCCAGGAGTGAGAGCATTCCGTTCATGACTTCACCAGACCTTCGGCCCAGCACAGCATGTACCACTGAGCGGCCGCCGGATGTTTTTTCCATCCCCGGAGGGCCGCCATCGCCCGGTCGTACACGTCGGGTGTGATCAGCCCGCCCCCGGTCATCGTCTCGCCGGCCCCTTCCAGGATCCCGATGAGGTTGTCGGCGATCATCCCGAAATGCGGCTCGTCCGCGCACGCCCCGAAGAACATCCCCCCGTTGCGGACCGATTTCAGGCCGGCGTCCTTCAATAAGAAAACCAGGTGTCGGCCGACGTGGGGATCGTTGCCGAGGACCTCGTAG
>DATEDB010000282.1:0-10417 GCA_035286625.1 Bacteroidota bacterium | reverse complement strand
CCGGGGCCCTGAGCGTCATGTCCTCCCAGGTCCAGCCGTCGAGCTCGATGGCCGCGGCGGTGCCGCTGATGACGCCGCCGCCCGGCATCGTGACGGCGACGGTGATGCCGTTCGCCCTGGTCACCGGGATGATTTCGCTTTCGGGGTTGACGGCCACTTCCGCCCTGATGTTGGGATTCACCGAACCGGTCTCGGAGACGTCGCGCGTGGCGCGCACGGCCCCGATCTCCATGAGCCCAGTCGTGGAGGCCGCGAGGACCAGGCCCGGGTAGATATGCTTCCCGGTGACATCGATCCTTTCGGCGTTCGGGGGGAGCTGGAGATTGGTGCCCATCGACACGATCTTCCCGGCGTCGAAGAGGATCATGCCGTTCACGATATCAGGGCCGGAGACCGGGTGGATCGTGCCGCCGGTAAGGACGATCGGGTGGTCCTGTTTTTTCGCGGGGATTTCGCTCCCGCCGGCAAAAAGGCCCGCGCTGAACGCCAGGCAGAGAATAGTGAGTACCTGTATCCTGAGAGTGGTCATCTTAACGTCCCTCCTTCCCGTTGAATTCGTCCCGGCAGGTGTAATGTTCCCCGTCGTCGTCGTAGCCCCTTCCGCGTCCGCCCTTTTTTTCGCCGCCGGCCCCCTTCGGAGATTCGAGGGCCTTTTGTATCAGGACGGAACGTTCGCGCGTCACTTCCTCCCGCATCGCGGCGTCTTCGGTGCGGTCGAAATACCTCCGCCCGTCGATCCACGTCTGTTCACAGATCGAGAGATTCGACAGCGGGCTCCCGCTCCAGATGACGAAATCGGCGTCCTTGCCGGCCTCGAGGGATCCGACCCGCCTGTCGATCCTCAATTGCCTGGCGGGGTTGATGGTCACGAATTTGAGCGCCTCCTGCGGGGAAGTCCCGCCGTATTTCACGGCCTTGGCCGCCTCGAGGTTGAGCCTGCGGGCCAGCTCGTCGCTGTCGGAATTGAACGAGACGACCACCCCGGCCTTGTTCATGAGCGCGCCATTATAAGGAATGGCGTCGTAGACTTCGAATTTGTATGCCCACCAGTCGCTGAATGTGGATCCGCCGGCGCCGTGTTTCGCCATGATGTCCGCCACCTTGTAGCCTTCCAGGATGTGCTGGAATGCGGCGACCCGGAACCCGAAATCCTCCGCCACCCTCATGAGCATCAGGATCTCGTCCTGCCGGTACGAGTGGGCGTGCACCAGGCGCCTGCCCTCCAGGATCTCCACCATCGCTTCCATCTCGAGGTCGCGGCGCGGAGGGATGTGGAACATGCCCGTGCGGTAGTCCGCCCATTTCTTCCTGTAATCCCGGGCGGCGGTGAACTCGTCGCGGATGATCTGTTCGACGCCCTCTCGCGTCTGGGGATACCTCGACGTATTGTTGTCGCCCCAGTTGCTCTGCTTGACGTTTTCCCCGAGGGCGAACTTGATCCCCGGTATGGCTCCCTCGAATTTCATCGCCTCCGCGGGGGCCCCCCACCGGAGCTTGATGACCTGGTTCTGTCCTCCGATGGGATTCGCCGAGCCGTGAAGGACGTTCGCGACCGTGAGGCCGCCGGCCAGCTCGCGGTAGATCCCGATATCGTCGGGGTCGATGACGTCCCCGATGCGCACCTCGGCGGTGATGGCCTGCCCGGTTTCGTTGACGCTGCCGGCGGCGGCCGAGTGGGAATGACAGTCAATGATGCCGGCGGTCACATGTTTCCCGGCGGCGTCGATCACGAGCGCGTCCGGCGGGGCCGCGAGCCCGGTGCCGACTCGGGTGATTTTACCGCGCTCAACGAGCATGTCTCCGTTCTCGATATTGCCCGCCGGTCCCGAGGTCCAGATGGCGGCGCCTTTGATGAACAACCTCGCGGGCTGGTCGGGCAGTTTCGCGCGCCCGAATTCCCCGGGAGGACTGACCGGTGCGAAGGAGGCCATCTGCGTCTCCTTCGGTTTGGAGGTGTCTTTCTCGGGAACGAACGGGTCGGTCCTGAGGGCGGTCCACCGGAAGACAGAGCCGTCAAAAAGTTCGCCCGTCCCCGATAATTTTCCGTCGCCGGCGCCCGAATAGGTCCCGCTCATCCTGGTGACGCCGGTGAAGGCGATCGAATCGCCCGAGAACGAGAGCGACAGCACGAGGCTCGAAAAGTCCGCCTTTGCGGTCTTCGCCTCCTTGCCCCGGATGGTCACCGTGGGCTTGAGGCCGTCGGCCTCGCCCTTGAGTGCGATCATGACGCTGTCCGCCGGCGCGCCGGTGAGCACGGCCGTCCAGCTCCCCCGGGGGTCGGCGTCCGGGGCGGGTTTCACCGGGTACCGTTTCCCGGAGATCCAGGTCTCGCGCACGGTGGTTTTCTCGCCGAACAGATCCCCGTCGGTGATGACGAAATTGGCCCGCTTGCCTTTGTCGAGCGTGCCCGCCTCTTTATCTATGCCGAGGAGTTTCGCCGGGCGGGTGGTCACCGCGGCCAGTGCCGCGTCGGCCGGGAGTCCCCGTTCGATCGCCTTCCGCACGTTCGCGGTGAAACTCGCCGCGTCCTTGAGAAGCGCGGTGGTCAGGGAAAATTCCACCCCCGCCTCGTTCAGCCTTTTGGGGTTTTCCGGCGCCTCGTCCCAGTAGCGCAGCTCGGCCAGGCTGACGCCGAGGGCGTCGCCGGGGGACTCGACCGACGGTGTTTCCGGGAAATTGACAGGCAGCAGGATGGGCACCCTGGCCGCCTTCACGTCCGCCAGGCGTGCGTATTCGCTCCCCGAGCCGCGCACCCAGAGTTTGAGGGAAAATTCCTTCGCGATCGCGGCGACGCGCAGCAGGTCGTTCTCATCGGAGGCATCCATCAGGAGTGGCTGCGTTCCCCTGACGACTTTTTCCAGCGCCGACAGGTCGGCGACAAATTCCGGCCTGGGTTCCTCCGGGTACCGGGTTGAAGCCGCCTGCGCTTCGGCGTACCACCCGGCGTCCAGGAGCGCCTGGCGAACCAGCGCCACGGAGCCCATGAGCGAGTTGGGGTAGGGCTCGCCCGATCCGCGCGGCGGGGCCAGCGTGCCGGCCTGTGCGGGGTCGGTTTTGATTAAAAGGTCGCCGGGATTGCCCTCCCCGAGCATCACCACCGCGGTCGCGCCCTTCAGGATGCCGTCCGGCGGCACCAGCTGCGCGACGGTAAATCCCATCGCCCTCAGTTTTTCATTTTCCTTGTCGTCGGGCGTGAACATCTCCGCGGCCCGAAGCGACGAACGGATGTTGGCGTTCCAGTACCGCGCGCCTCCCGGCGTCGGGGAGGGATCGTCGCCGGCGGAACCTCGTCCGCCGCCGCCGGGTCCCCTTCCGCTCTCGGTCGGTTTCCTGGGCATGTTCGCGTCGGTATAGCCTTCGATGAGGCCGGGGTAAATCGTCATCCCGTTCATATCCCGGAGGCGCGCGTCCGCCGGGATTTTCACATTCGCGCCGACTGCCTCGATCAGTCCGTCGCGCACGACCAGTGCGCCCCTGTCGATAACGCGGCCGGGGGAAATGACGATGCGCGCATTCGTGAACGCGTGGACTTCAGGCGTGTTCTGCCGGATTCCCACGGCCGGCGCCACCTGCGCCGCGAGCGGGGCCGTCCACGTCCATGCCAGCAGGAAGGGCAGGACGGTCAGACACCGGCGGAAAAATGATCGGGATGGAGTGGACATGATGTGTACTCCTATTTTTGAGTGCGGATCGAGAAGTTCAGGTTCGGGTGCCGCCGGCGGACTCAGGCGGGCGGCCCCGCAATGCGGTTATCCTTCAGGACTTACGGAAAGTCAAAATACACGTTTGAGGGGGGAAAAGCAACCGATAAAGCCGCCCCCGCGGGCGACGCGGAGGAGCACGATCAGAGCAGAGCCCAGCGTTTTCTGAGGAACCATTCCACGGCCAGGAGCAGGACGAGGACCGCCCCGAGGACAACCCAGTTCCAGAGCTCGATTTCACGGCGCCGGACCTTCTCGACCGGGACGAGGTCCGCCTTCGCGGCGATATCGCTCCAGAGACTGTCCGCCCGGTCGGCGGGGTAGAATTTCCCGCCCGACTGTTCGGCGAGCTGCTCCAGCAGCGGACGGTTCATCGTCGTGGCCAGGTATTCCACGTTGACCGGTCCAACGGCGAACCTCCCGTTGTCGGTCCCGAGGTTTCGATCGCCGAGTTTCGCCGTCGCCCGGTACGAATAATCCCCCGCGGAGGTCGCCGGTGAAGACCCCTCGTACCTGCCGCTGCCGAGGGGTTCGAGACGCACCGTCTGGGAACCCGAGGGTCCGGTGAACTGCACGTCCACTCCGGCGTTTTCCACCGGTCGGAGCTGCTCGTCGTAGACCTCGGCACGGAAGCCGACCGGTTCCACTGTCGTGAAGATCTCCCTGAGGGGGCTTACCTTCACCGGTTTTTCGTTCTCGCGGGTGGTCAGCCACCTCAGGGCGTTCGACACGGTCGACGTGAAAAACTTCTCCGTCGGGGCGGACCCCTGCGCCATGAGCCGCCACCGGTACACCGAGTGTCCGGTCACCGCGAAGGATTTCAGTCCGCGGAGGTTCCTGGTGAGGACGAGCGGTTCGGCGAGCGTCACGTTGTTGATTTTCGCGAAGGCCAGGACCTCGGAGCCGGGTTTGGCCGAGAACGTGGTACGCATCTTGAACACGGGGGGAAGCCTTTCCCAGGACGCCGGAGTGACATCGCCGTTTTCGGAGCTCACGAGCGGGTTCGAGTTCATCCTCTCCGGCACGAACGCGAAAACAAGGTCCTCCGCCGCGTTGGGGGCGGAGACCGAAAAGGGTATCCAGGCGTCAAACGCCCTCAACTTGCGCTGGTCCACCGCCTTCCCGTGGACGTACAGGAGGGGTTTCTTCAGACGTTCCATGGCGGAGGAGAGATCTGCGATCGTGCCGTCGGAGGTCAGCGCCGAGGGAAAATTTACAAATAGAAAGCAGTCCGCGCTGTCGAGGATTCCCCGGCGCGGCTGTCCCCCCCCGTCTCCGATGAACGCACCGGCCGATTTCTGAACGAACCCCGTGATGGCAAGCTGCGGGTCTTCGGCGACCGCCTCGCGCATGGCCGAAACATCCGGCGACGGCGCCCCGGCAAACATGACGACCCGGATTTTGCTTTTCAGGACACGCAGGAAAAACGTCTGCGCGTTGTTCTCGCGCGTCAGTTCGCCCGGAAGGCCGCCGACACTGACAACATACTTGTGCACCCCCTCGGCCCCCGCCGGGATGGAGAACCTCACGGGATATTCTGTTTTTTCGCCCGTGAGATTCGGGTTATTGACGCCCAGGACCTCCTTACCCTCGGTGAGCGTGACCTCCGCACGGCGGTTGGAGTAACCGAAACTCCGGAGATACGCTTCGACCGGGACGCTGGAGCCGGCGTACGCCAGCGTGTTGGTGAACACCCGGTCGATCAGGATGTCCCTGCGGCGCACGGTATCCCCCGCGCCGACGGTGAAAACCGGCAGGGCGAGACGTTCGATCTCGTTCAGGGGATTCCTTCCCTCGTTGTAGTTTCCGTCCGAGGCCAGGACCACCGCCCGGATGTTTTCGTTCCTCGCCCTCTTCGCGAGCTCGGTAAAAACGGCCGAGAGATTGGTGGACTGGCCCGAATACCTCAGGCTGCCCGGGGCAGGCGCGCCGGTGTTTCCGCCCGAAATCCCCTCTGCATCGTCGCCCCCGGCCCCTCCGGGAGCATGGAGCGTCCCGGCGAATGGATAGAATCTGAGCGCCGCTCCCCCGGGGCTTGCCGAACCGGCCCGGGCGAGGAAATCGTCGAGGACCCCGAGGCTGTCCGGTCCGGAGAGTTTCATGCTCTGCGTATCGTCGAGCAGCACCGCGACGACGGGCTGTTCGGTCTGCCTCTCGACGAAGCGGATCACGGGCTCGGCGAGGAGAACGGCGACCGTCACCAGGATCGACGTCCGGAGCACCGTCAGGAAGACCCGCCGTCCCGCCGGCAGGGGAGGAACCGTCCTGCGGTAGCTCAGGTACGCCGCCGCGGCCGCCGCGACGGCGAGCGTGACCGCCAGGAGCACGCCCCCAAGAAGCGAAAAGTACATTTCGGCGGCCATCATTTCAGGACCATCATTTCAGGACCATCATTCTTAACCTGCGAACCCCGTGCGGTCGTGAGCTGGCAGGAGTCTGACGGTTGGTGAAGTTGCGGTGTGGACATGGTGTGCCCGGGAATGAGGGTCACGGCCGGAAGGACCGCGGCGATCGCTTTCCGCGCGGAGACGCCCAGGTCAGTCCGCCTGGAGGAGTCTTTCGACGATCTGGATGGTGCTGACACCGTCGGCCTCTGCGTTAAAGTTGGGCACGATGCGGTGGCGCAGGACCGGCCCTACCACGGCGCGGACATCCCCGATCTCGGGGGTGAAACGCCCGTCGAGGATGGCCCGGGTTTTCGCGCCGAGGATCAGGTACTGCGACGCGCGCGGGCCGGCGCCCCAGCTGAGCCAGTTGCGGATGAACTCCGGCGCGGCCGGATGCCTGGGCCTCGTCTTCATGACGACGTTCACCGCGTAGGCGATCACGTTGTCCGCCACAGGTACGCGCCTGACGAGTTCCTGGTAGGAGAGGATTTCCTTACGGCCGAGGATATGCCCGAGCCGGGGAATGTACATGCTGGTGGTGGACTTCACGATCTCGACCTCCTCCTTCTCGGAGGGATAATCGAGCCACAGGTTGAACATGAACCGGTCGAGCTGGGCTTCGGGCAGGGGGTACGTGCCTTCCTGCTCGATCGGATTTTGAGTGGCAAGAACGAAGAAGGGTTCTTCCAGGAGATACTTCTGACCGGCGGCGGTCACATGGTGTTCCTGCATCGCTTCGAGGAGCGCCGCCTGGGTCTTCGGCGGAGTCCGGTTGATCTCGTCGGCCAGGAGGATGTTCGCGAAGATCGGGCCTTTAATGAACCTGAACGACTTGCTCCCTGTGGCACGGTCGTCCTCAATGATCTCCGTGCCGGTGATGTCGCTGGGCATGAGGTCCGGGGTGAACTGGATGCGGCTGAACGTGAGGTCCAGTACGTTCGACAGCGTCTTGATGAGCAGGGTTTTGGCCAGGCCCGGCACGCCCACCAGCAGGCAATGACCCCGGGCCAGCATCCCGATCAGGAGGTGCTCGACGATCTCCTCCTGGCCGACGATAACCTTCCCGACTTCCTGCCTGATCCTGTTGAAATCTTTCTTGAGTTCCGCGACGGCGCCGGTATCGGAGGCCGCCCTCCCGCTCTTTTCTTCAGTCACGTCCCCTCACCGTTGGTTATAATCGTTCGTCCCAGTAGAGCTGGGACCGCAAATCCGCTATCCACTTTTCATACTCCACGTTTCGTTTGTACCCGAGCGCCATGTTCTCGAGGCGCTTCCAGTCCTGTTCGAGGTTCATGGGGTGGGCCGGGATTCTTTCTTTTAAGTAGACGACGTGGTTGCCCCGCACGCTTCCGGTCGCAAGTTCGACGGGCTGGCTGATGTCGCCGGCCTTCATCCCGGCGGTCACCCGGAGCAGGTCGGGATCGAACTGGTCGGCGGTCAGCCGGCCCACGAGCCCGCCGAGCGGCCCCGACTCCCTGTCGTCGGAATATTTTTTCGCCAGCTCGGTGAATGGCGTTCCCGCCAGGGCGCTGTCCCTGAGATTGTTCAAAAACGCGATCGCCTCCGAGGACGAGGTGGAATCCCCCCCGGCCTTGAAGAGGATATGCCGCGCCCGGACCTTGTCGCCGCGGCGTTCCACCAGCTGGACGATATGAAATCCCCTTGACGTTTCGACGATGTTGGAGATTTCCCCCTCCTTCAGCGAGAAGACGATCTCCTCGAAATCGGGAACGAACTCGCCCCGTTTCCAGAAACCGAGATCGCCGCCTTCTGCGGCGGTCGCGGCGTCCTCCGAATACCGCCTGGCGAAATCTGCGAAGTCACCCCCCGCGCGGATCGAGTCGAGGATCGCTCCGGCCTTTCGGGTAATCTCTTCGCGCGTCCCGGTGCTGACCCTCGGGAACCTGAAGATGTGGTAGATCTCGAGTTCCTCCGGTACTTCGGGGAGGCTGTCCCGGTAGGTGTGGAAAAACTCCTCCACCTCGCGCCGTGAGATGGTGACGTTGCCGAACTTTGTCTCCTGGAGTGCCTGCGTGAGGAGCTGCTTTCTCATCTCGTCGCGGAACTCCCTCTTCATCCGGCTGACCGGCATATCGTACAGCTCTTCGAGCTTCTGCCGGGTCCCGACCTGGGGGTGCGCAATGCGCTGGGCGATCAGTTCGTCGAGCCTCGCGGTGACCTGGTCCTCGGTGACCCTGATGTTGGTGTCCCGGAGAGCTTCGGCGAGGACAAGCTTCTCGTTGATCATGGCGCCGAGCACCTGTTCTCTCAAGCCGGGGGTTTCCGGGTCGATACGGTTGGAAACCGCGTAAAATTCCGTTTGCGCCTTCAGGTCGGAGAGGAAGATCGCTTCTTTCCCCACCACGGCAACGATCCCGTCGAGTATCTGCCGTCCGGGTGATTCGGTCGACAGGAGTACGATGGCGGCAAACACCGTCGCAAGAGGGACCAGCATCCTCTTGAATCGTTCAATGTGCATCGTACGCATGAGTTCCTTCCTGGGGCGACGCGTCATTCGTCATCATTTCAACACCGTACCGCTCCCGCAGAGTTCCGAGCAGTGTCTCCAGCTTCGCCCTGCCCCGTTCGATGTGCATCCGGTCCCGTACATCTTCCCTGGCCAGGTCGAACTCGCCGGTCTTTCCGGCGGGCGCGAACGACACGTACTGAAGGACCGTGTATCCGGCGTCCGTTTTAAATGGAAACGACACCTCCCCGGGGACGAGCGGACTGGCGATCTTCCAGAGTTCGGCCGGGTAGAGCGTCGCCCTGGTGAACCATGTCTGGGGCGTCGATGAGACGACTTCCGCGCTCGCGGCGGAGTCGGCGCCGATTGAGTCGGCTGCAGCCTGCCAGGACTTTTTTGCGTTCACCGCCGCGGCGAACCTCCTGGCGCTCTCGCGCCCGCGGAAAGTCATCAGCCGCAGCCTGAGATGATCTTCGGCCAGGGTGAATTCGTCCGGGTGGTTTTCAAAATAGGCGCGCATGGCGTCGTCGGAGAATACCGTGTCCCGGCCGTATACCAACAGGTCGAGCAACTCCTGGTTGACCAGCTGCCGCCGGACACGGGCCATCTTCGCCTGGAATTCCTCCCCGCCGCCGATCCCCCGCCTCAGCGCCTCCTGGTAGAGCAGCTCGGCGTTGACCCATCCCGCCATATACCGCCCGAGTCGGTCATTGAAACCGGGAGAGGTGGTGTCCATATCTGCCCGCGCGGCTTCAATCGTCAGGATGGCGTCTCCCACGCGCGCGATCGGTGTTCCCTCCCGGGGCGACGCGCAGCCCGCTGCGAACACCGCCGTCACCGCGAGGATCGCATCCGGGACGAGGCCACCGCGGCGGATCATTGTATTCCGTCGGGCCCGTCCGATGGGTCTTCGTTGCCGTCCCGGAAGGCGTCCTTCAGGACTTCCCTGTGCTGGACAACCGGGTGTTTCACCCTGACTCTTTCGAGCCATGAATTTTCGATGCGTTTCGACTCGTGGTCCTGGTAGGCGTTCGAAAGTTCTGCCCCCGCCTCATCGAAGGATTTCTGCCGGGGCGGGTCTTTCGCGACGAGCTTGATGATGAGCGTGACTCCGTTGCCGACCGAGACCGGTTCGGAGATCTCCCCGATGTTCATGGATCCCGCCAGTCTGGTCACCTCGTCTAGGTTCTCCGGCTGGGGATCGTTCAGACCGCCCTTCGCCCTGAGAGAATCGGTGTCATTGTACACAGCCGCGAGCTTCGCGAAGTCCGCCCCCCTCATGAGGGAGTCGTACACCGTGAGGGCGGTGGTGTCGCTGTCGAAGTTCATCTCCGAAAAGGTCACCTTCGCCGGGAACATGAAGTCCGTTTTGTGATCCCGATAATACGCCTGGAGAGCCGAATCCGTGACGTTGATTTTATCCCAGACCTCCAGCTGTTCGGCCCTGTAGAGTATGATCCCATCCCGGTAGTCGCGCATCAGCGAAGCGAATTCGGGCGTGCGCTGTTCGAGCCCCGCCGATTTCGCCTCGAGCAGGAAGCCTTCGGCCATGCGTTTGAACTGCCTGCCGAGCTCGGACCGCCGCAGGAGCGTGTTCTGGAGTTCCGGCCGGTCCAGGAGCATCGCCAGGATGGTATCGACCGTGTGAACAATTCCGTTGAGCTGCATGAGCGGGGCCTGGCGGATGGTCGCCGTGACGTTCGCGTCCCAGCCGCTGTCGGCCGTCGTCATGTTCGAATCGAGGACGCTCAACAGGGAGGAAAAGGCGCCTTCGCTGAACGAGTAGTTGAACTCCTTCATCAGGCCACGGATGTAGTCGTTGTAATCGTCGCTGAACCGGACCTGCTGGTACTGCTTCTTGA
>DATEDB010000281.1:0-5115 GCA_035286625.1 Bacteroidota bacterium | reverse complement strand
TGTCATACAGTTTCCCCCTCAGCTCACCGTCGATGACGTCATACGGCGGGGCGACAACGCTGTCCGGGGACACCCTGGCGGGGTCGTACCGGACGCCCGCGAATGATTTGATGACAGTCATAAATGATTACCGTGTAGTGGTATTAATCAGAGTACCCGAGCCTCTTCAGCCAGACCCGGTCATCACGCCATTTCGGGCGGACTTTCACGCGCAGTTCGAGAAATACCCCCCGCCCGAGAAATTGTTCGATGTCTTTCCGGGCCAGCTGTCCGGTTTTCTTGAGCGCGGCCCCCTTCACCCCGATGAGGATCCCCTTCTGGGATTCCCTCTCGACGCAGATCTCCGCCTCGATGAGGTCCTTCCTCCCCTTTTTTTCCTCGAACGCCAGGATGCGCACCGTGGTCGAGTACGGGATCTCCTCGCGGTAACAGTCGAAGACCTTCTCCCGGATGATCTCGGCCACGAAAAACCGCTCGTTCTGATCGCTCAGCGAATCCGCCGGGAAGTACGGCGGGTGGAGCGGCAGCCGGCGGACGATTTCGGCCTTCAGCCGGTCCAGGCCGCTCCCGGTGAGGGCGGACACACGGAGGATCGCCCCCGTCGGGCGGGACGACCCTTCAAATTGAGCCGCGACCGCGTTCACCTCGCCGTCGTTCGAAAGATCGGTTTTATTCAGGACGACGATCACCGCCGTAGGGATACCCCCCAGGATCTCCGCCTCCGCCTTCCTCTCATCGGCGGCCGGACGTTCGGTCACGTCCCGGAGGAACAAGGTCAGGTCTGCGTCCTGCAGCGAGGACCGAACAGACTTCATCATCATCGTTTGCAGAAGATATTTCGGCCGGATCAGCCCGGGGGTGTCCATAAAGACGGCCTGGACACCGGGTTCGTTGAGAATCCCGAGAATTTTATGCCGCGTCGTCTGGGGTTTGCCCGAAACGATTGAGAGTTTCTGTCCCAGCAGGGCGTTGAGGAGTGTGGATTTTCCGGCGTTCGGCCTTCCGACGATCGCCACGTATCCCGACCTGAACCCGGCCTGTTCCGACGGACCCGGGGCGTCAGTCATCGGCCTCGGCGGAGCCCGGCGCGCCGGGGGTTGCGGCCGGGAGGACGCGGCAGGACGTCACGCCCCGTGACAATGTTTGAATTTCTTTCCGCTCCCGCATGGGCAGGGATCATTCCGACCTGTTTTCTCCCCGACCCGCACCGGCTGAATTTTCCCGCCCCGGGCTTCGTGGCCCCGCGCGGTGCCCCCGCCGCCGGCCGGTCGGTCGGCCTCCACCACTTCGGGGGTCGCCCTGAAACCCATCCCCGTGGAGGTTTCGTGGGACAGGGTCACCTGCTGCGGGCGCCTGGCCTGTTGCCGCCGACCGGGCATGTTCTCCTGCTGAACCGCCGGGAACAGCCTGAACACCAGGTTCAGCAAATCGGTGGTGATGAGGTCGACCAGTTCCACGAACATGTTGTACGATTCGGTCTTGTATTCGACAACAGGGTCCTTCTGTCCGTAGGCGCGCAGGTGGATGCCCTCCTTGAGATCATCCATTTCCCGGAGGTGGTCTTTCCATTTTTCGTCGATGACCTGGAGAGAGACCATTTTTTCGAGCCTGGCCAGGTTTTCGACCCCTATCCGTTCTTCCTTGCGCCTGTAAAACTCTTTCGCCGCCTTCAGGACCTCAAGGTATGCCCCCTCCTGCCCGAGTGATTGCCATTGTTCCTGGCCGAGCGGCAGGTCCACGAGGAAATTCGTGCGGAGCGCCTCTTTCAGCGGTGCGAGTTCGCCCTCGGGATAGTATTTTGCCACCAGGACGCCGATATTCTCCTCCAGCATACCGAAGATGTCCTCCCTGAGCCGTTCTCCGAGGAGGGCGTGGCGGCGTTTGCCGTAGATGACCTCCCGCTGCTGGTTCATGACATTGTCGAATTCGAGAAGGCGCTTCCGGATGGCGAAGTTGTTTTCCTCGACCTTTTTCTGGGCCCTCTGGACCGAACGTGTGATCATGGGGTGCTGGATGACATCGCCCTCCTTCAACCCCAGCCGATCCATGATGCCCGCGATGCGGTCGCTCCCGAACAGTCTCATCAGATCGTCTTCCAGGGAGAGGTAGAACTGGGAAGAACCCGCGTCGCCCTGCCTGCCGGCGCGGCCCCTGAGCTGGCGGTCGATGCGCCGCGACTCGTGCCGCTCGGTGCCGATGATGTGCAGTCCCCCCGCCTCGCCGACACCCGGCCCGAGCTTGATGTCCGTCCCGCGCCCCGCCATGTTGGTGGCGATGGTCACCGCCCCCGGCATCCCGGCGTTCGCCACGATCTCCGCCTCACGCTGGTGCTGTTTCGCGTTCAGGACGTTGTGCGCCAGGCCCTCCCGCTTGAGCATCCTGCTGAGCGTCTCGGAGACTTCCACACTCGTGGTACCCACCAGTACCGGGCGGTTGATCTTCCGCATTTCGCGTATGTTTTCGATGACGGCGTTGTATTTCTCGCGTTTGGTTTTGTACACCAGGTCGTCGACGTCGTCCCGGACCATGGGTTTATTGGTCGGCACCACCACAACGTCGAGCTTGTAGATGTCGATGAATTCCGAGGCCTCGGTCTCGGCGGTGCCGGTCATCCCGGCGAGCTTGTTGTACAGGCGGAAGTAGTTCTGGAGGGTGATCGTCGCCAGTGTCTGCGTGTCCCGCTCCACCCTGACCCCCTCCTTGGCCTCGATGGCCTGGTGGAGGCCGTCGGAGTACCGTCGGCCGGGGAGGAGCCGGCCGGTGAATTCGTCGACGATCATCACCTTCCCATCGTCGGTCACGACGTATTCGTCGTCCTTCTCATACAGCGAATAGGCCCGCAGCAGCTGGGTGACCGTATGGATCCTGTCGCTCCGTTCGGCGTACAGAAGGTTCACCTCGTCCTTTTTTTTCTGTTTTTCTTCGGGAGTCAGGTCCTCCGCCCCCTCGATGGCCGCGAATTCCGTCCCGATGTCGGGCAGGACGAAAAAATCCGTGTCCTCGGCCGTGCCGGCCAGAAGGGACCTCCCCTTGTCGGTGAGGTTGATCGAGTGGTCCTTTTCGTCGATGGCGTAATAGAACTCGTCGTCGATCTCGTGCATGCGCCGCGACTGGTCCCGGAGGTATTCCATCTCGGTCTGCTGCATCAGGCGCTTGTTTCCCGGCTCGGAGAGGAGCTTTGTCAGCCGCTTGTGCTTCGGCAGGCCCCGGTAGGCGCGCAGCAGCTGGACCCCCGCCGCATCCTGGTCGCCCGCCTCGAGCAGATGCTCGGCTTCGGCGACGATCTTCGTTACATAATTCCTCTGGGCGTTCACCAGGCGTTCAACGCGGGGCTTCATCTCCCCGAATTTCTGGTCCTCGGAGGCGACCGGGCCGCTGATAATGAGCGGCGTGCGCGCCTCGTCGATCAGGACCGAGTCCACCTCGTCGACGATCGCGTAATAATATTCCCTGTGGACCAGGTCCTGGGGGGAGACGACCATGTTGTCGCGCAGGTAGTCGAATCCGAACTCGTTGTTGGTCCCGTAGGTGATGTCGCAGCCGTACTGTTTCCGTCGCTGGAGCGGATCCATCGGCGACTGGATACAGCCGACGGTCAGACCGAGGAATTCGAAGATCCTCCCCATCCACTGGCTGTCGCGCAGGGCGAGGTAATCGTTGACGGTGACAAGGTGCACTCCCCTCCCGGGGAGCGCGTTCAGGTAGATCGGCATCGTGGCGACGAGCGTCTTCCCCTCGCCCGTGGCCATCTCGGCGATTTTTCCCTGGTGCAGGACCACCCCGCCCAGGAGCTGGACATCAAACGGAATCATATCCCAGACGATTTTTCGGCCGGTGACTTCCCACGATTTTCCCACCTGACGGCGGCACGCTTCCTTCACCAGCGCGAACGCCTCCGGAAGGATCTCGTCGAGAATCTCACGGGTGACCCGGTCGGCTTCGGCCTGCTGTTCGTCGATCCCTGACCAGCGGACTTCCCGCTCGCTCAATTCAAGGTCGTCACGGTCCTGAAGCTCCTTTTTGAGTTCCGCTATCCTCGCCACATGATCGGCAACCGCGGAGGTGATCCTGGCCCGGAACTCCCCCGTCTTCGCCCGGAGGTCCTCGTCGGAAAGCGCCGCGAGACCTCCGAAGACCTCGTTGATCCGGTCCGCGAGCGGGGCTATTTTTTTCAGGTCTTTTTCCGATTTGTTCGGGAAAACCTTTGAGAGTAGTTTCAGCATGAAACCGAATTATACGATTTTGATGCGAAAATGTGGAATAATCTAACCATTTTCCGTTTTGCAACCAAACGTTTCCGGCGCTCTCCCATTTGGAAATCCATATTATTTATTGAACTTTTCAGGTGATGGTTAAACACGGACGGAACAATCCATCCCGGACCGGCCGGCCGGGCACGCATGCGGAAGCATCGATGCGGCGGCACTCGCCCGCGGTCCGCCCCCGGGGACTCCCTTCCGCGCTGGTCTTCCTGTTGATCGGACTCATCGCGGCCGGGGCCCGGACGCCGTCAGGCCCACTCACACCGGGCGAATTCGAGACATGGCTCCGTTCGGTGCTCTCCGAGCCGGCCCTTTCCCGTGCGTTCGTGGGAATCCACATCGTCCGGGCGGAGGACGGCGCGACGATTGCCGCCTACAACGCCGGGAAACTGTTTCACCCGGCCTCCAACATGAAATTGCTGACGACCGCCGCCGCCCTCGCCCTCCTCCCGGGGGATTTTTCCTTCCGGACGGAGCTGTTCGCCGACGCCCGGATCGAAGATTCCGTCCTCCGGGGCAACCTCTACGTCAGGGGTGGCGGCGACCCTCTCGCGGACACTCTCGACATCGACTCGCTTGCCGCCATCGTCGGCGGGGCGGGGATCAGGCGGATCGAGGGTGACCTTGTCGGCGACGTCAGCATCTTCGACACCGTCGGCTGGGGGAAAGGATGGATGTGGGACGACGAACCCGATCCGGATGAAGCGTTCATTTCGGCCCTGACGTTTAACCGCAACGCCGTCACCGTCACCGTGGCGCCCGCGGGGCGGGCGGGGGAACCCCTGGCGGTGACGCTCGCCCCGGAACCCGCGTATTTCGCCATCGACAACCTGTCGGTGACCGGCGGCCGCCG
>DATEDB010000280.1:0-7206 GCA_035286625.1 Bacteroidota bacterium | reverse complement strand
AGATATAACCGGGTACCGGTCCGGAATACGCGTTGGAGTCGGCCTGCATACCGGCGAGGTTCGAGGAATCCAGCCCGTTCGTTCCCACCGACTCGTATTCGTATTCAACGACGCCGGTGCACTTGTTCAGCACGACGCGGAAGGTCGTGATATCTCCGATCGGTCCGGCGAGAGCGAACGCGCCGATCGAATCCCACTGTACGATGAACAGGCAGGTGTCGCCGCCGTTCCCGTAACGGATCATGCCGTATTGACCGGAGGTGTCTCCGATGATGTGGTCAGCCCAGTAGGGAGCAATGAACATCGGAGGCATCAGGTTCCTGCCGGCGGTATCGGTGACTCCGTGGTGTTGCGGATACGGCAGGTTCCAGTTCGAGAAGAATCCGTTCGAATTGACATGGATGGTGTCGGTGGCCGTCTTGCTCAGGGCGATGGCGCCGTTGATGCCGATCCAGGCGTAACGGAAGTTGTCGCCAAACAACGTAAAATCGTAACCCATGTCGTATGGTCCGGCGGTACCATCGTCCATCGGCGCCGTTCCCGCCCCGGAATAATAGGTGGTGAAGAACGCCGAGGTGTCGATGTTGTTCCCGCTGATATCATGCGGAGAGCAGGCGTATCCGGTATCGATGCTGTACCAGTCGCTTCCGTAAGCCACGACGGAATAACCGTCCGGGGGACCCTGTCCCACGGCCGCGTCGAGATCGACCGCGATGACTTTCCAGGAAACGCCGTTACCGGGTTCCTGTCCGGGGATGGCGCCTTCCCAGGTGTCGGAGCCGACATCGCTCATTGGAATGTCCGATTGCGGAACGTTGTTGAGCGACCACTTGATGGACGCGCTCGCCACTCCCGCGTTGATCGGGTTGGCCGGGTTGCAGTCGGTGATGATGGCCTGGACCGTCTGGGGGCCGGTGTCGAAGGTGGTATGAAGATCCGTCTGGTCCTCGACGATCGGGGGAACGTTGGAGCTCACGGTCATCGAATACCACCAGTTCCAGACCGCCACGCTGAGGGTGTCGGCGCTGAAGCCGCCGCGCGCGACCCATCCGCGGCGGATGCTGTCCAGCGGGGCGCCCGCGCAGTTCGACGGACCCCTGTCGTGTTCGTAGAATTTCCAGTCCCTGGCGGGATAATCCTCGTCGGCCGTGCTCACGGTGAAGCCGGCAGCTCCCCATTCGGTGCGACCTTCATCCGATTGCTCTGCATGCTGGGCGGGCCAGGCGGGATTGTAATTCACCCTCTGCGAAACGAAGAAACGGTCCCCTATGGTAACGGCCGGGACGCCGAGGGTGCCGAGATCGTACATGTTGAGCGATGCGGCATGCGCGGTGACCGCGACGCCGCCGAAGCCCCAGATTTCCGTGCTGAAGGGGGCGCCGGAAGGGACGGGCGATCCGTTAATGGTGGAGATCCACGTGGTGTCGGTCGCCTCTTCGATGAAGGCCGCGGCGCCCTGATCGGGATCATTGGTATTCACCCAGTAACCCCAGTTCTGACAGGGCGGATTGAACGGACCGGGACGGATACCGGGACCATAGCTGGGCCCGATATTTGACTTGTGTATGCGAAGGTACAATGTCGAATCGTAGGCGTTGACCGCTGTCCACTGTTCCCAGAACAGTGTATCGATGGTTCCGGTCGCCGGGGCGGTGAACCACTGGCCCATGACGTCTTTATGGTAAGCGCCGAAGTTCGAGTTGAGCGGATAAAGGGGGGCTGGATATCCGAAGTAAAAAACATCCGTACAGACTCCGCTATTTGAAGATGTTATCCTCTGCTTCCACTCCTTGATGGCAGCGGTTGCGCTCTTCCCGGGCTCAATGGGAATGACCTCGTCATTCGGTGAGACCAGATACCGCTTCTGCTGCGCGGACATCACCGCGGACAGAAGGAGTACCGAGAGAATCAAAGAGAAAAATCGCATAAGCATATCTCCTTTTGGAAGCTATGAAGTGTTAGTTAATTAATTAAGAGATGTTATACCCAAATGGGTGCTGGACTACTACAAAAATGTCGTCATCACACACGTACTACGCATCCAGTCATTGACTGGGATTCAGGATAAAAACGTTCGAGTGCCGGCGAGGTAGAGGTTATATTGAATATATCCCATTTTGAAAATATTGTCAAGTATTTTCTAAAAAAAACTCCGATTTGGAAGATTTTTCACCCGCCGACCCTTCGCCGGGGTTACCCGAATTTCGTAATTTTTCACTCCCCACTGTTAAAATCCGAGGGTTATCGTAATTACGTGATTTCCGCTGAAATGCCTGACAGTCCGGTACGCATAATCGACCTGAATCAGCACGTTTTGAAGGGTCTGGACGACACCCAGTCCGAAGGCCGGTCCGTACAGACTTTCATTGCCCTCAGCCTCGGTCGAGTAGTCGTACCCCGCCCTGAGGAACAGGCGTTCGTCGTATGTGAATTCCGCCCCGAATTTATACTCGTCGTCCGAGAAATTGTTGTTCTGGAACTGGGACGAAAAAGCGATGACGATCGGATCGTTGAGGCGGTAGAGGTACCCGAGTCCCACCTCGATGGTCGACGGCAGATCGGCCGAAGCCGCCTCCACCTTGTAATTCGACTCTCCCCTCCCCGACCCGTTGATGATCCCGGTGCGTTCCAGGCCGTCCCCGTCGTACACGAGTTTGGGGCCGATGTTCCTGATCACCACCCCGACGCTGAGCCCGTCCACACCTCCCAGGCGCGCGTACTGCACTCCGCCGGTGAACGCGATGCCTGTGGCGGACACCTCCGCCATACTTTCATGGATCACATTCGCGCTGACTCCCACGGCGATCTGGTCCGACATTTTCCGGGAAAACGCGGCGCCCAGCACCAGAAACGTGGGGGAGGTCGTCTCGCCCGTTCCGTCCGGGAAGAGTTCGGTCGTCACCGGTATTTCGCCCACCGAAAGCGCTTTCAAAGAAATTCCCACAGAGGCCCCGCCGCCGATCCTCTTGCCCACGGCGGCATATTCGACGCCGATGCCGGCGAGGTAACTCATGTGCGAAAACATCAGTTCGGTGGACCGCCCGGTCCGCACCAGTCCGGCGGGGTTCCAGAAGATGGCCTCCGCGCCGCCGACCGTCGAGAGGATGGATCCCGCGAGTGAGATCGACCTCCCCCCAACCGGGATGCTCAACTGTGTCGCCGAAGCCGCGCCGACCTTGTCTCCCCTGCCGGCGATGGCGCCCGAGATGCTCAGCAGCGTAAGACCGCACACGAGCGACGCCGACATCAGGAGCCGGCGGCCCGGGGCGTATGTCGCGGCCGGCATCACCGCAGCTGGATGGATTGTTTTTCGGGAACGATCATAAGTTTCAGTGTTTTCGTACCGAGGTCCCGGCCCGCGGCGTCCTTCATCTCGATGGCCGCCAGGAAGAGTCCCCCGCCCACGGGCAGTCCGTTGTGGTTGTTCAGGTCCCACGTGGCGAACTGCGTATCGTCGTCTTTGACGAGTGTCCGGATCAGGTCTCCGGCCAGATTGACGATCCTGATGAACGCCACACGGGGCAGGTGGCTGAAGGTCACGAAATGGGAGAACCGCGCCACCTCCGCCGCGTTGAAACCATAATAGGGATTCGGGAAGACGTTCACCTCCTCAACCGCTTTTTTCGCCGCGGGGTAATCGGAGGTGATCACCGCCGACGGGATGAAGATCTTTTCGTCACCGTTCCTGATGAATTTATAGCGTTCGAAGCGGATCGTCGTCCCCGCCGGCGCGGCTTCACCGTCGTGGTCGAGGTCGGCGATGTACGCCTTCCAGATGGCGTTTTTAATGGAATACGTTCCCCCGTTCACCCAGAGGAATCCACGGGTCCGGACGTTCTCGGCCGAATCCGCCTGGACGTTGTCGTTGTAGGTTCCGGCGATCGAGCCGGTGCCGAGTTTCTGGCTGTCGGAGACGATCGTCAGCGGATAGAACGTCTCCAGGGTTTCGCCGTTGTATTCGCGGTCGAGGAGGATGCCGGGGCGCCACAGGCTGTCCGAACCGCTCCCCGAGATGACGGTGTAGATCTGGCGGACAATCGAGTCGCCCCCGATCAGGCCGATCTGCCAGGCGGTATACGGCACACGGACCCATCGGGATGAGGGCGCCGTGGGTCCGAGCATCAGCGCCCAGCTCGAATCCCCGTGGAACCGGAGCTCGACGTCAACGTCGAGGGGGTTGCCGCCGAGGATCGTGTCGAGGTACGAAGACCCGGCGCCCACCACCATGTAGTTCACAGCGGGGTTGGGCTGGTTGAAGACCAGCGCCGAATCGGGGAGGCCGTCGAATTCGCGCTGGTAGACCCCCCGTAGCCCGTAGAGGGGCGATCGGGTCTCAACCGTGAACCCCCTCCCGATGACACGAATGGCGGCGGAATCGGTCGACACTCCTTTTATAAGGGTATCGCCCAGCGTCGAGTCCACCAGGTCCCACCAGGGCTTCAAATACAGGTCGACCAGCTGGTTCGGCGACCTGTGAAAGAGCACCTTATAAATGTGCCCGTCGGGGCGGGAGGGGTCGAAGATCTTCACCCTCACCTTGGCCTCGTTGTTGCCGACGATATTATAGGCGTCGGAGATCTGGTCCCCTGGGGCGTACGGATACACCACGCCCGGGTTCGGCGCGTGCGGGGTGACCTCCAGCCTGAGCGGGGTGGACCGGATGCGCTGATTGACGAACGCGGGGTCCGGGTTGTACATCCGCGAGCGAAGCGCGAAATAATACTTCTGTCCGTTCACGAGCGGTCTGTCCCGGATGCGGTCGACGGTGACGTCGATGAACCGCGGTTTGAGGATATCGAACGCCGGGAGGGGCGTCCAGTCCTCCTCGGGGGATTCGAGGGCGGGCATCTGGAAGAGTTCGTATTCCTCGAATTTGAATCCCTTCGAGTCGTACGACTCCACGGCGGCGAGGGCGGCCTGGTCCGATTCCCAGTCCAGCATGATCTTCCTGTCGAGTTCGACGGCGCGGACGGTGGGGTGCGGGATCGTCGCGGGGGCTACGAAATTGGTCAGGAAGAGGTCCTTGGCGGCCCCGAAATGTTTTTTCATCTCGGTGATGCCCGACCGGTTGTCGGCGCCTCTGCCCCCCACCAGGGCGAAAATGACCTCCTGTGTGTCCCCCCGGGCGATCGTGAATGTCCCCGATGATAAAAACAGCCTCCGGTCCCCCTCGGGCAGCACCATCCCGTCCACCCAGCCCGAGAAGCTTTCCGGATCGCCGGTGAGCTCGAACTTCGTGCAGCTGTCGGTGATCGGGTCGATGTAACAATCCTGACGGTTGAACGGCTCCCCCTCGTATCCCATCAGGAGGTTCCACATCTCGCCCATCCCTCGGAAATCCGCCAGGCGGGCATCGGAGTTCCGGCTGTTTCCGTCGAGGTACGTAAAGGAAGTGGCCCGCAGGTTCCTGTACCCGTTCACCCTGTGGAGGTCCCAGTAGGCCATCCCTCCGCCGGAGGGCGTCCGGGGCCCCTCGAGAAGCGCGTATCCCACGACCGAGGGAACCGCCGGCACCTTGTCGAATTCAAGGTCCGTCGGGTCGGCGTTGTAGGCGTACATGAGATCGTTTTTATCGTCGTACCCCGCGTAGTCGTCTGTGTAATTGCCGATGTCGGCGTCGACCCACTTGGCGAGATACATCGACTCGATGTACGCCCCGGCGGGCGTGAACGCCGTACCTTTATAGATGAGGCGGTACCTCTGGTAGACGGCATCCTCCAGGCCGCCGGCCCGGGCGTACGCCCAGCAGGTCACCTGCATTTCCAGCCCGGCCGGCGCGCCCGCATAGAGGGACCGCGCCGTCACCCAATCCAGGTCGTTCGCAACGAACCAGAGGACCTGGTCGGCGTCCGCCAGCCCCGGCTCGTCTGTGAGCGAATCCGTCGCGCCCTCGGGATCGGGCTGGTATCCGGGGATGCCGTTGCGTTCGTAGTACGGCGCGCCTTTCTCCCACGGCCATCCCATCCAGTCGGCGCGATACAGGTTTCGCAGGAGCTCGACGTCCGCCTTCGTGACCAGGACCTCGGGTATGCCGAACGTGACGGCGGCGTCATGGACCAGGTCCCCGCCGGCCCAGTCGCGCCTGACGCGGAAAATCCTGACGTCGGTATTGGAGGGATTCTCCGCAACGCCCGGACGGACGATCGCCCCGGGCGACGTCCCGCTGATGTACGACTGCCCCCCGATGACGAGCTGGTCGTCCCTGCCGTCACGCACGAGTCCGCCCCAGATGAGGCCTTCCCTGGCCACGACGGTGGAACTGCCGCGGGGATAACTGACCCCCGGTCCGCCGGTCGCGGGGTTGTAGCCCAGGACGCCGTTCGAATTCGCCCACATCGTCAGCTGGTTGATGGCGATCGGCGCCGAGGACGGCACTCCCCCCGAGGGCGAATCGGGTGAGCCGCCGCCGTAGACCGGGGCGAGCAGGAGGGGGATGACGATCGGAAAGGAGAGCGTGAAGCTCCGGCGGGACGGATAATGGATCATGGTTGCAGAGCATGCCTCACAGGCACAGCCGGGGCGGGATGAGACCGGCGGACCCGATCGGAAGAGACGCCTTCGGTCGGGATCACTTCAAAAGAAGCATCTTCCGGATTTCGGAGTAGCTTCCGCCCCGCCCTTCGCCGGCGGATTGCGGGACGGCGGTCATCCGGACATAGTACACGCCGCTCGGCATCGGGGAACCGTGCGCGTTGGTGGCGTTCCAGCTCACCGAGTACACGCCCCGGTAATATTCGTCGTCGGCCAGGACGGTAATCTCCCGGCCCAGCACGTCGTACACCGTCACCGTGATCAGGCTGGTATGCTCGGTGGAAAAGGTGACCCTCGTCGTGGGATTGAACGGGTTCGGGTAATTCTGGGCGAGCATGTAGCCGCCGGGCGTTCTGGGCGGGGGCGGCCGGACGTCGTTGATCAGTGGGAACGCCCCGTAGCGGATCATCAGGATGCTGGTGATGCTCGAATTGGTCACCGACGCCGAGTTGCCGACGTCCATCCTGCTGTACACGTTCGATCCGCCGAATTCGTCTTTCAGGACCATGCTGTCGCAGACCGACCCGATGAAAATGTTGTCCCACGAAAACGTGATGGGGTATGTCCCGGTGCCGGGCTGGAAGCGGACCCGGTAGGTGTCGATCTGGGTGTAGGTGCTGAACGCCAGCAGGTCCACCCTCAACCCCTCCCCGATGTCGCAGGCGGGGTTTGCGG
>DATEDB010000279.1:0-3396 GCA_035286625.1 Bacteroidota bacterium | reverse complement strand
CTTCCGTCCGCGCATCTGGTACAACGAGAATCTGATCTCATCGAAATTCCTCATCCCCGGACTGATCGGCCTCATTCTCGTGCTGACGGCGGTGGTGTCCACATCGCTCACCGTCGTTCGGGAGAAGGAGACGGGGACGATGGAACAGATCGTCGTCTCGCCCCTGAGGCCGCTGCAGCTCATCCTGGGGAAGACGTTTCCCTACCTCATGATCAGCCTGGTGGCGGCCACCGCGATCCTGGTCATCGGGTATTTCCTGTTCGACATCGTCATCACGGGAAGCCTCGTGCTCGTCTACGGGGCGATCACGATTATGATCATCGGGGCCCTCGGGCAGGGCCTGCTGATTTCGTCGGTGACCGACTCGCAGCAGGTGGCGTTCATGATGGCGATTTTTAGCTCGCTTCTGCCCTCGTTCATCCTTTCGGGGTTCGTGTTCCCCATCGCGAGCATGCCTGCGGCATTGCAGGTGATCTCCAACCTGGCGGTCGCGAAGTTCTTTCTCGTTATTATCCGCAGCGTGATGCTCAAGGGGGCGGGATTGGGGGCGGTATGGCCGGAGTTTCTGTCCCTGCTGGCCTTCGCGGTGGCGACCATCGGCATCAGCGCGGTGCGGCTCGGCAGGAGGACGGAGTGAGATGACGGGCAGGTTAGGGGTCATCGCAAGCCTCGTGCGGAAGGAATTTTACCTCATCCGGCAGGACAGGCGGATGCTGCTGCTTTCGTTCATCACCCCGATCCTGCAGGTGCTGCTGCTGGGCTACGCCGCCACGACCGACATCCGGGGCAGCAAAATTGTCGTGGCCGACATGGACCGTACCGCCGGGAGCCGCGACTTCATCCGTAAATTTTCCAGCACGGAGTATTTCAGGTACGCGTATTCGGCGGACCGGTACGACGACGTCGATGATTTTCTCGTCACCGGGAAGGTGTCGGCGGCCCTCCTGATCCCGCCGGGGTTCGGCAACCGCATCCTGGCCGGCACGCCGGCCCCGCTCAGCATCGTCTTCGACGGCACGGACGCCACTACCGCCAGCATCCTGCTGGGATACGCCACCCAGATCGTCACCTCTTATTCACAGGCGATCCGCCCGCAGGCCGGGACGGTGGCCGGCGGGGGCATCCCGGGAGAGATTGTGCCCGAGCCGAGGGTGTGGTACAACCCCGATCTGAAAAGCCAGTACTTCATGGTGCCGGGCGTGGTCGCCCTGGTGCTGATGATCATCACCATGACGCTGACCTCCCTCGGCATCGTCAAGGAAAAAGAGACGGGGACACTCGAGCAGCTCATGGTGGCCCCGATCAGGCCCTACCAGCTCATTCTCGGGAAACTGATCCCGTTCGTCCTGATCGGCTTCACGAGCGTGACCATTATCCTGACCGTCGCCCGCCTGTGGTTCGACATCCCGATGCGGGGACACCTGATCACCCTCTACGGCCTGTCGGGTCTTTTTATTTTGACGACCCTCGGGCTCGGGCTTTTCATCTCGACGATCGCCAGGAGCCAGCAGCAGGCCATGCTGATCGCCCAGTTTTTCTTCTTCATGCCGTTCACATTCCTGGGGGGATTCGCCTTCCCTATACCGAACATGCCGGAGGTGATCCAGTGGCTGACCTATCTCATTCCGCTCAGGTATTTCCTGGAGATCCTCAGGGGGGTGTTCCTCAAGGGGGCGGGTCTTGGCGAGCTCTGGTTCCAGGCGACCATGCTCATGATCATCGGCGGCGTGATTTTTTCACTGAGCGTGGTACGCTTCCGCCGGCGTCTCGGATAACAGCAAGCCGGCTTGATTTAAGCGGGATTTTTTCACTATTTACATGCCGGTTTTGGGCTTTCACCCCACAAGGGGGACCCGCGCTTCAACCAGCGAGCCGAACGGCAGATTTCCCCGGCCTGACAGTACCCGATTTTTTTTCAAGACGCCAGACACCCTGATGACACACACCGAACATCAAAAGTCCCGCGCACACCCGTCCGGGAAATCCCGCGTGCTGGTCGTTCGGGACGGCCTGGAGGCCGCCTACCCGGATGTCTATACCCCGGAGGCGCTGGCGGCGCTCAGTGCGCTCGCACCCTTCGATGCCGAACGCAGGGAACTCATGCGGGAACGCATCCGCCGGCGGGCCGACAGGGCGGCGGCGGGCCGGCGGATCGACTTCCTCCCCCCCGGGGATTCCATCCCGGGGGCCGGTATCACGGTGGAGGAGGCCAGGGCCGGAAAATTCGCCGGACCCGAAATCCCCCGTGACCTGCGCAGGCAATGGATCCAGGGGACGGGGCCGGGCGCCAAACCGAAGGCGGATCTGAAATCGAGCATCAGGAACGTGGCCTACGCGCTCCTGTCGGGCGCCGACGGGTGGATGTTCGACGGGGAGGACGCGATGGGACAGATCTCGACGATGTCCCTGGACAACCTGCGGAACCTGAAGATGGCGTTCGCCGGCGACCCGGTCTTTCTAACCGTCGCGGAGGAAGTAGCGGCGGAAATGAACGGGTGGGCCGGGGAGTTTTTCGGCCGGCCGATCATTGCCGACTGGGCCGGGCAGCTCCGCTTCACGACGAAGATCTTCAGGGCCCGCGGTCTGCACCTGGACGACCGGCACATCCGTTTCGGGACGGGGGAATCCTTTTCGGCATCCATCGCCGACATGACGCTCTACGTCGTCAATAATTACCGGCAGCTCGGGAAGGCCGGTTCGTCGATCGTGCTCTATCTGCCGAAAATCCAGACCGCCGCCGAGGCGGCCCTGTGGAACCGCATGATGAGCGGGCTGGAACGCCACCTGGAATTGCCCGGGGGGACGATCAAGGTCTACGTCCTCATCGAACAGCTCGAGGCGACCTTCCAGCTGATGGAAATCCGCGCGGCGCTGGGTCTGCACTTCGTGGGGTACAACACAGGCCGGTGGGACTACATCAACAGCGTGGCCGACGCGATGAGCTGGGACCGGGATTTCATCAACCCCGACATCGAGTCGGTGGTGATGACCTACGGGTACATGAGAACGTACGAAGACCGCGTCCGCCGCGCGGTGAATACGCCCGACCTGAACGGCAGGTTCGCCCTCTGGCA
The DNA here is from genome assembly GCA_035286625.1 of Bacteroidota bacterium. GTDB lineage: Bacteria > Bacteroidota > Ignavibacteria > UBA10030 > SZUA-254 > SZUA-254. The sequence continues at coordinate 322 of DATEDB010000279.1, read as the reverse complement.
GGGCGGGATGGAGCCGAACATCCCGGTGGGATCGGCGAAGGGGGTCGCCGACGGCATGGAGCGGGCTGTGGCCGGCGCCGAACGCGAGCAGAGGGAAGGGGCGAGCGGGAAGTGGGTCGCCCACTGGAAGATGGTCCACATCATCCGGCCGGTCTGGGAGAAGGCCGGGGCAGACAACCAGATGGGGAGGTCCTTCCCGCGCCTGACGTACAGCAGGGCCGACGGCGACGGCCTGACGCTGCTGGAACCGGCCCCCAGGACGGTGCGCGGCGCCCGCAACCTCCTGAGCGTCGCCCTCCAGTACGGGAACGCCTTCGGCCAG
>DATEDB010000278.1:0-4308 GCA_035286625.1 Bacteroidota bacterium | reverse complement strand
TTTCAGTCCGGCCAGACGCTCCTCGAGTTCCCGGTGAAGCTTCGTGAAACCGTTGAGAAGAGGGGGGCCGCCGATCCCTGCACCGAACCGGGCCACCGTCCGGCGGACCCGCTCGATCACGAGGGGATGGTTTGCCAGCCCGAGGTAATTGTTCGATCCGAACATCAGCATCCTGCCATGCGATCCTGAGGCCCGGTCGGCCACGATCACTTCCCGGTCCGCTGCCGAGGTCACCTCCCTCATGGTCGTGAGCTCTCCGCGCTGTTCCAGCCCCCTCAGGAAGTCTCCAAAACATTCCACCCTCTGGCGAAGACGGAGACGTCTTCCCCTGAGGAGTACCGTCTGCAGATCGAAGTTTTCGCCGCCCGAATATTGCCGGTCGCGTTTCATGGCCTCATTCTCCTTTCGCCATTTCGTGTTCGTATTGAAGAATTGCGTCAAGATATTTCCCGATACCGCCCGATCGCCGGAAGGACAGGTTCCGGAGATACGCGACGTCGATATTCCGGGTCCCGCCGCAGACGGGGAGGAGGACCCCGGGGCCTTCGGTGACGGTTCCGATCTCAACCGGGTTCCACCCGATCGATCCCGCCTTTTCGGTAAAACTGTCCCGGCGGGATTCGCCGACCGTGAAGATCTGTTCGAATTCGCCGTGACAACCCGCAAGGAGCAGCCACGCCGGCAGACCGGCGGAGCGGACGATCTCCAGCGATGTCCGATCCAGTGCATCCTCCCAGGCCTCGGCGATCCTGAATCCCACCCTGTTGAGAGCGGCGAGCTGCGCGAGGGTCGAAAAGAGCCCGTCGCTCGAATCCATGCACGAGGTGGCCGCCCCGGGCAGCAGCAGTCCTTCGCGGACCCTTGCGCGCGGGAGATACCCGCCGGGGAAATGACCCGATCGGCCGTTGCCAAAAACCGCCAGCGCAAATCCGTTTCCCCTGCCGAGCCGGCCGCTGGCGTAGAGGATGTCCCCGGGCGCGCACCCCCTGCGCGTCAGCCGGTGCCGATGATACACAAGGCCGATCGCGGTCCCGGTGATGCTCAGCAACTGACCGGTGTTCGTGTCACCCCCGAGTACGTGGGTGCGGGCCGATCTACAGCCGTCGGAAATTCCCTCCTGAAGTTGTTCGATGGCCTCCGAACCGTATCCCTCCGGCAGGGTTTCGGAAATAAGAAGACCCAGCGGTGCGGCACCCACCGCTGCCAGGTCGCTCAGGCTGGCCGTCACAGCCATCCAGCCGATCTGGTAGGGGTCGCGGTAAAGCCCCGTCTCGATCTCTTCGGAGATCGTATCGGTGGTGACGGCCAGGAGGTGCGTGTTCCCGGTCAGCCCTCCGCCGAAAAGTTCAATCAGTTCGGCATCCGCTTCGTGCGGGGCGTTCCGCCGGCGCGGTGACGGCTCAAACCGGCCGATCAGCGTGTTGATGAATTCGGTTTCCGATCCGATAGTAGTCACAGGCACACCTCCAGAGCCCTGTCGAGCAGGGAAAATTGTACGTCGCTGGCGTGGAGTATTTCCCCGTCGAACTCAACGGGAAACAGGTTGGTCCCCCTTACGCGCAGGGATCGGTATGCTCCGATCGTGGAGGTGCCGGTCGGGGAAAACCACCCGGAATTCAGTTTGATGAAAAGCGTGAGCAGGGCGACCCGCGAAAGCCCTTCCTCCATCCAGACGCCAAGGCGTCCGCCGTCAGCCGAGACCGGAATCGCCGCCCGCATCCCGCCGCTGATGCTGGGATTTTTCATGACCGCGAGGTTTGAAATGCGTACCCGGCCCTCGTCGCCCCCGTCGAACGACACCCTCGCCTCGGCGTCGGTGTGCCGGAGAATCGCCGACAGGGCGGCCCAGGAAATCGCGGTGTTCGTACTGAGCCGTTTCAGCAGGCCGATCATCCCGGAGGTCCGGTTGAAGATGGCATTTCCGTCGGCGGTGACCCCGAGGCTCGCGTTCACGATGAAGTACCGCCGGATGCGTCCCCGGTCAGTCGCCGCATCGATGCGACCCACGTCCTGTCTCCGGGTGCGATGGAAGTCGATCCTCCACCGCACACCCGCCGGTGAGTGACCCCCCGACTGTTTGTGGAAATCATTGCTCGACCCGAGACCCACGGCTCCGAGGGCCACCTGCGAAAAAGCGGGATGAGTGCGAAACCGGAGCAGGGAATTGAGCAGTGCGTTCACCGTGCCGTCGCCGCCGGTGGCGATAAACCGCCGTTCTCCGTCGCGGAACGCGTGTTCCACGGCATCGTCGAGACCCGCGCCATTGTCGGGGAGGGTCTCTGTCAGCGGACCGACAAGCCGTTCCACGTCGGGACGGACCGCGGTCCACCGTCGCTCTGCTGTGCCGCCGCCGGCCCGGGGATTGAGGAAGAGGGTCATGACGTTCATATCTGTTGACGTTCGGGTCTGCGCGCGATCACCAGGCAGAAGCTGAGATAAAACCCGACCAGCGGGAAAAACCACCCGGGCTGTCTCAACGCCGCCGCTCCGGCCAGGAACAACACGTAGGCGTGAACTACCGGGATGATGGACTGATGGGCGGTGTCGTCGGTCCTGTTCTGATGGAGGTTCCATTGACCGGCGAAGAGCGTCAATAGCGAGGCGAGGAGGAAAAGAGATCCTTCCACTCGGGCCAGCCGGGCGGGTCCGGCGAACACCAGGAGGGCGCCGATCGACATTGCCACAGCGGCGGCGATGACATCGCTGGTGATTGTGGCGGTCCTGCGACCGTACCTGACCGGGAGAGTGGTATACCCGGTGGACCTGTCGGCCTCGATATCCTTGAAATATCCCGTGAGGACGAAATTCCCGTAGCCGAAGAATGTCCCGGCCGCCGTCCAGAGGAACAGGTCGGGATGGTGTTCCATGCCGTACCCCGAAGCGAGCGCGCCCATCAGGAACAGCACGCAAACGATCCACGCGTTGTACCACGGCCCTCCCCACCACCGTCTCTTGAACCACGTGTACGTTGCCAGCCCGCCCCCGGCCAGGATTCCGAGGGGGATGTTCAACGGGTTCCAGTATCCGAGGAGACCGATGCACACGGTCAGACCGGCGAGGCTCACGGCGATCGTGAGATCGCGGGACATTGCGCCCCTGGTGAGCGGCCTGTACGGCGAAGAGAGGGCATCGGTATCGGTCTGGAAACAGTCGGTCAACGCCTGTCCGAACCCGTACGAGAGGAAGCAGGCCGCGAAGATTGAAAATACCCGGACCGGATCGGAGATGTCGCCGAACGACATCCCGGCGATACCCGTGATGCCGGAGACGAACAGGAGATAGGGTCGCATGGTGACGACATATCCCCTGAAGAAAGATTTTGTCGTTGACGCCGCGGGACGGATCCGGAGCGCGGTGTTCATTGTCGTCTCCCGGAAAAATCCATGCAGGTTGACGCTTTGGTCTGGTATTCCAGTTTGCGGGCGCGGCCGATGGTCGATACCAGGGGATAGACCTGTCTGAACAGCCACGGGAACGCGCCGACGATTGGTGCGATCAGACCCCAGATCCGCGGCAGGAGTGTCTCCCCGCCCGGATGGTCCAACGCGGCAAGGACCGCGCGTACGACCCGCCCGGGCGACAGGGGACTGTTGAAAAAAGAGATCGATCCGGCGTGGCGGGATTCCCCGGCGAGCATCGGTGTGTGGACCGGTCCGCAGCTGATAAGGCTCACAGCGATTCCGGACCCCCGCAGTTCCTCCGCCAGGGACAGCACGAATCCCCGCACCGCGTACTTCGTCGCCGAATAGACCGCCTGGTGTGGCATCGGAATCATCCCCCCGAGGGAGCCGAGGATGACGATATGACCGTCCCGCGCGGCCCTCATATTCGGGACCACCGCCCTGCAGGCCAGCATGAGGGTGAGAATATTGTCGTCGATCATCTTCCGCAGTTCACCAGCTCCCACCGATGAGATGTCGCACGGGATAAGCGTTCCGGCGCAATGAATGAGGGTGTCAATCCGGACTCCGCCGGATCGCACTGCCTCCAGTACATGCTTCCAGCCATCGACCGATGCCAGATCCGCCTCAATATGCAGGATAGGCCCCGGCGACTGCCGGGATACCGCATCGCCCGCAGGAAGTCTCCTGACCGCACCGATCACCATGTGTCCCTGGAGGGACAGCTCTCTGCAGACGGCTTTGCCGATCCCGCCAAATGCCCCTGTCACGAGTATCGTTTTTGGAGTTTTTGTCATGTGCAGCAAGTCCTTCTTTTTACATCCTGGGTCATGATAGCAAGAAGCAAGCACCGGCGTGTCAGGAAATTGTCAAAACGGGGTAAAGTTCTCTGCACAATGACGGGGGA
>DATEDB010000277.1:0-6388 GCA_035286625.1 Bacteroidota bacterium | reverse complement strand
ATAACTTTCTTTAAGTCAGCGGTAACGACAACACACGGCCCGGACCGGGCCTCTCTTTCAAAGGAGAAAAGGATGAAACAACTTCAACGTATCGTAACACTGACGGTCATGCTGACACTGGCATTCAGCGCGGCGGGAACCGCTCAGCTGAAACTGAACGGCGCGGGGGCGACATTTCCCTACGTGATCTACTCGAAATGGTTCGACGTGTACCACGCGAAGACTGGAATCGAATTCAACTACCAGTCGATCGGTAGCGGCGGCGGGATCAGGCAGGTCATAGAAGGAACCGTGGATTTCGGCGCCACCGACGGCCCGATGTCCGACGACCAGCTGAAAGAGACGATGGAGAAGCGCGGGACCGGAGTTTTCCACATCCCCACCGTGATGGGAGCTGTCGCCGTTACGTACAACCTGCCCCAGACCGGCAATGACCTGAAGCTGACGCCGGACGTCCTTGCCGGAATATTCCTCGGGGAGGTCACCATGTGGAACGACTCCAGGATCGCCGCGCTCAACCCAGGGAAATCGCTCCCGAGCGAGGGCATCATCGTCGCACACCGTTCGGACGGCAGCGGGACATCGTTTATTTTCACCGACTATCTCGCCAAGGTCAGCAAGAGCTGGGAGGAGAAAGTCGGGCGCGGGACATCGGTCAAATGGCCCGTCGGCCTGGGCGGCAAGGGTAATGAGGGCGTCACCGGCATCGTGAAACAGTCCGAAGGCGCCATCGGGTACGTGGAACTGGCCTATGCGGTCAAGAACAACCTCCCGTACGCGGCGTTGAAAAACAGGGCCGGACAATTCGTGCTGCCGACATTTGAAGCCGTTTCGGCCGCCGCGGCCGCCGCCATCAGGGACATGCCCGAAGACCTGCGGGTGTCGATCACGAACGCCGACGGTAAGGACGCCTATCCAATTTCAGGATTCACCTGGCTCCTCGTGTATAAAAAAATGGCCGATGCCCGGAAGGCGAAAGCGATGGCAGATTTTCTCACGTGGGCGGTGACCACCGGTCAGATGTACGCGAAGGAATTGTATTACGCGCCGCTTCCCGCCGAAGTGGTGAAACTCTGTGAAAAGAAGATCGCCGTATTCGATAAATAATAGAAGTTATTTTCCGTGAACATATGACGGAATCTTCAGGACGCCGTGCGGTTGTCGCGGGTGGAAGGGGCGAAACATCCCTTCCACCCGCCGGCGTTACGGCGGGCGCACTCCGGCGGAACAGGACCAACCCGGGCGACCGGGCGTTCAGGAACATCACGAGGCTCTTCGCGTTCCTGGTCCTTGCCATCATCGCCGTGATGGTGTGGGAGATGTACCGGGGCTCGCGGCCCGCCATCGACGAGTTCGGCCTGTCGTTCCTCACCTCCTCGGAGTGGGACCCGGTGCGGGACCTGTACGGGGCGCTGCCGTTCATCTACGGGACGGTCGTCTCGTCGCTCATCGCCCTGGCGATCGCGCTTCCCCTGAGCCTCGGCACCGCGATTTTTCTTTCGGAGCTCGCGCCCCCGTGGATCGAGCGGCCCGTCGCCTTCATGGTCGAATTGCTCGCGGCCATCCCGAGCATCGTGTACGGCCTGTGGGGGATGTTCGTGCTGGTTCCCTGGCTGAGGTCGTCGGTCGAACCGGTGATATCCCGGAACCTCGGTTTCATTCCGCTGTTCCGGGGCGCCCCCTACGGTTTCGGAATGCTCGCGGCCGGGATTATCCTTGCGATCATGATCCTGCCGATCATTACCTCCATATCGCGGGATGTCCTGAGGGCGATCCCCGGGACGCAGCGCGAAGCCGCGCTGGCCATCGGCGCCACCAGGTGGGAATCCACGCGGATCATCCTGGCGAGCGGGAAATCGGGTTTCCTTGGCGCGACGCTCCTGGGCCTCGGCAGGGCCGTCGGCGAAACGATGGCCGTCACCATGGTCATCGGCAACCGTCCCGAGATCTCGGTGTCGGTCTTTGACCCCGGCTATTCGATGGCCAGCGTCATCGCCAACGAATTCGCCGAGGCCACGACGAAAATGTACACGAGCGCGCTGGTCGAGATCGCGCTCGTGCTGTTCGGCGTGACGCTCATGCTCAACGTCCTCGCCCGGTTGATCGTGTGGTCGGTGACCGGAAAGGCGGGGGCCGCGTGAGACCCGGGTTCAACCACTCCTGGCGAAAATTCAAGAACGGCGGGATGATCTCGCTCTCGGTGCTGAGCGTCCTCGTGGCGGTGATACCCCTTTTCCTGATATTTTTCTATACTCTCTCACGGGGGATCAGCTCGGTCAACATGGACTTCTTTACCCGGATGCCGAAACCGGTGGGGGAAACCGGCGGGGGGATGGCGAACGCGCTGGCGGGTACCGGCATCCTGGTGGGGCTCGGGTGCCTGTTCGGCCTGCCGATCGGCGTGATGGCGGGCATCTACCTCGCGGAATTCGGGAACAACAGGTTCGGGATGGTCGTGCGGTTCATGACGGACGTCATGAGCGGCATTCCCTCCATCGTCATCGGCGTGGTCGCCTATATCCTCGTGGTGCTCCCCATGGGGCACTTCTCGGCCCTTGCCGGCGGCGTGGCCCTCGCGCTCCTGATGATCCCGACGGTGACGCGCACGACCGAAGAGATGCTCAAGCTCGTGCCGCACGCCTACCGTGAGGCGGCGCTCGCGCTCGGCGTTCAGCAGTGGAAGGCCAGCCTCAGGGTGATCCTCCCCGCGGCGATGAAGGGCATCACCACCGGTCTGCTGCTGGCGATCGCCAGGGCGGCCGGGGAAACCGCGCCCCTGCTTTTCACGGCCCTCGGGAACAGGTTCTGGTCCACCAGCATCAACGAGCCGATCGCGTCCCTGACGGTCATTATTTATGATTACGCCAAGGCGCCGTTCGACGACTGGAACAGGCAGGCCTGGGCGGCGGCTTTCGTCCTGATCGCGCTAATTTTCATCGTGAACCTGGTCTTCAGGTACTTCGCGCGGGAAAAATACGGGAGAATTTGAGCCGGGCTGACAGACCCGCGGGCGCTGTAGCGGAACATGACTGTGAACAAGTATAAAATTAATACGAAGAATATCGTCGCCTGGTTCGGGAAAACCCGCGCTCTCAAGGGCGTCACGCTGGATGTTCCCGAAAAACAGGTTGTCGCGATCATCGGGCCGTCCGGTTGCGGCAAATCCACGTTCCTGAGGAGTCTCAACAGGATGCACGAGGTCGCCGGGGGGACGATCGAAGGCACTGTTCTCCTCGACGGGGTGGACGCCTACGGCATCGACCCTGTCGTCCTTCGACGGAGGGTCGGCATGGTGTTCCAGAAACCGAATCCCTTTCCGACCATGTCGATCTTCGACAACGTGGCGGCGGGTCTCCGGCTGAACGGGATCAGGGACAGGAAAAGACTGGCCGGAGTGGTCGAGAAGAGCCTTCGACAGGCAGCCCTCTGGGACGAGGTGAAGGATGTGCTTGATAAATCCGGCGTGAGCCTCTCGGGCGGCCAGCAGCAGAGGCTTTGCATCGCCAGGACCCTGGCCGTCAGCCCCGAAGTGATCCTGATGGACGAGCCGGCCAGCGCTCTCGATCCGATCGCCACAGCCCGCATCGAGGAACTCATTCATGAATTAAAGAAAGAGTACACGATCGTCATCGTCACGCACAACATGCAGCAGGCGGCCCGGGTGAGCGACCTCACCGCTTTTCTATATCTGGGAGAGCTCATCGAATACGACGCGACGACGAAAATCTTCACCACTCCCGGCAATAAACAGACCGAAGACTACATCACCGGCCGGTTCGGCTGACGGTTTAACCGTTCCCGCGGGTCGCGGTACAGATTTTCCTGCCGGATCAGGGGCAATAACCCTGCCCCGGAACACACCCGCCCCTTGAAATCCACACCGGGATTGGCTACCTTTCGGTTGTATTCATTGATTCGTACGCCGGCATCTCACTGTTCTTCACTCCGGGGAACATTATGCGTCCGCTTCCGTTACCAGCGCCGATCCGCCACATTTCCGCACTTGCGATCCTCATCCTGTCCATCCTATCGGCGGGCTCGCCGACTATGGGGCAGCGAAAACCGACCAACGACCGGGAGGCCGAAAAACAGCTCATCACATCGGAGATGGAACGGTACCGCCTCCGCATCTTTCGAGCGAATGATGCCGCTGCCGACGAAAATTATGACGTGCTCTATTACAGGCTCCAGGTCAGGATCGACACCGCGCCCAACATGCTCTCGGGGATGGTGACGTTCCGGGCCGCCTCGGCGATCGACGGCCTGGGTTCGATACGGATCGACCTGTCCGACTCGATGGCGGTGGACTCGATTGTCTCGGGGTCGATACCACTTCTCTATACGAGGACATCGAGCATCATCACCGTCTACCTCGGCCGCACCTACAGCTCGGGGGAGGTCTTCACCTTCGATGTCGTCTATCACGGCGTACCGGCCTCGACCGGGTTCGGGAGTTTCGTTTTTTCGGCCTCCGGGGGGCAACCCTGGATCTGGTCGCTCAGCCAGCCGTACGGCGCGAAGGACTGGTGGCCGTGCAAGGACCAGCTGAAAGACAAGGCTGATTCGGTGGACATTGTCGTGACGTGCGATTCTTCATGGCTGGTGGGTTCAAACGGCGCCCTCGCCTCGATCGTGAACAACGGCAACGGGACGTCGACCACGACGTGGCAGGAGCGGTATCCCATCGCGACATACCTGGTATCCGTCGCGATTTCCAATTACGCGCAGTTTTCAAACTGGTGGCGCTATTCCCCGACCGATTCGATGGAGGTGTTGAACTACGTCCGGCCCTCACGTCTCGCTGCGGCGATGGCCGACCTCCCCCGGACCGTGGACATGCTCGGCATCTTTTCTGATATGTTCGGAATGTATCCCTTCGTGAACGAAAAGTACGGCCACAGCGAATTCGGATGGGGAGGGGCGATGGAGCACCAGACCATGACCTCGACCACCACCTTCTCGGAGAACCTGATCGCGCACGAGCTGGCCCACCAGTGGTTCGGAGATATGATCACCTGCGGCAGCTGGGCGGACCTCTGGCTGAACGAGGGCTTCGCGACCTACTGTACCGGGCTGTATCTCGAAAAAATGTACGGGACGATGCCATTCTGGAACTATATGACGGTCCACCTGAACGCGGCGAAGTATGCGGCCGGGACCCTGTATGTCCAGGACACACTCAATGTCGGCAATCTCTTCGCGGGGGCGCGTGTCTACTCGAAGGGAGCGTCCGTGCTTCACATGCTCCGGCATGTCCTCACCGACAGCGTCTTTTTCGCCTCGATGAAATATTACGCCGACGACCCGTCGGTGAAACACGGCACCGCGGTGACCGCCGATTTCAGGAGGGCCTGCGAGGCCGTCTCCGGACGCGATCTTGGATGGTTCTTCGGCGAGTGGGTATACGGGGAAAAGTACCCGGCCTATTCGTACGGGTGGAGGGCCGAGCCGGCTATGATCGGATACCGGATCGACCTGCGCGTCGTTCAGACCACAGGGACCACCAACCCCGTATCGTTCACCATGCCGGTGGATGTTCGCGTCGCCGGGGCCGGATGGGATACGGTTTTCGTGGTCATCGACTCCCTGAACATCCAGGACTTCACATTCAACACGCTTCTCCCCCCGACGAGCGTCATGGTCGATTCCGGGCGCTGGCTCCTCCGGGACCTCGACTCGACCTCGTACGTCCTCCTCGACGTGCCGCCTCCCGGGGCGACGGTCCCGTTCTCGCCGTTTCTGCTGGAAAATTATCCAAACCCGTTCAATCCGGCGACGACAATCACCTACGGCCTGAGCGTCAGAAGCAGGGTGGAACTCAGCGTGTACTCGATTCTGGGCGACGAAGTCGGGCGGCTGGCCTCAGGGGTTAAAGATCCCGGGTCCTACCGCGTCAGCTGGGACGCGTCCGGGAAGGCCGGGGGTGTGTACCTGCTGAAATTGCTCGTCGAACCCATCGGCCCGGGAAGCGGCCCCCCCTCGGGCCTCTCCAAAAAAATGCTCTACATCAGGTGAGATCCATAACCGGTAATTGCGCGTCCCCGTACCCGGCCGTCATAACCGGTCCCGGAGTCGCAACGCGAGTTCGGGCAGGCCCCGTCCGCCCCTCAGGTGTAGTTTTTGGGCGATGTTGCAGCGCCGGTTTTCCACTGTCCTCGGGCTGAGGGCGAGATGGTCGGCGATCTGGCGGGTGGTCATGCACTCGGCGATGAGCCGGAGCGTGAGCCGCTCCGAAGGAGTGAGCAGATCGAATCCGCGCGGCAGGTCCACAGTAGACACGTCCATGGAAGGTAATGTACGCGGCGCGAGTACATATTTAAATAGGTCACGACACCCAATCGCCGCGGCGAAGACCGCGACCGCAAACTTGAAGGCCGCGGCGATTGGG
>DATEDB010000276.1:0-3152 GCA_035286625.1 Bacteroidota bacterium | reverse complement strand
ATTACCACTCCCGGGGATATGCGCCTCGCGGAGGCGTTGATCCGCCCGGAGAACGACCATCACGGGCCGTCTTGATTGTTTGCGTAATTTTCGTATCTTTATATTGAATTTGGCTGTAAAACGAGGGAAATTTTAATGCTTTCACTCTGTATTATCATTCTTCTGAGCTACCTGGTCGGGTCGATCCCGACCTCGATACTCGTCTCCAGGTTTTCGCACGGGATCGACATCCGCAATCATGGCAGCGGTAACGCCGGCGGAACGAACGTCGCGCGGGTCCTGGGGTGGCAGACGGGGGTGCTGGTGATCCTGATGGACATCCTCAAGGGATACGCGGCCACCCAGCTGATTCCGAAACTCATGTACGGCCCGATGCCCTTCAGGAATCTCACACCCTTCGAGGATTTCACCGTCATCCAGATTATCGCAGGCTGCGCGGCCATCCTCGGGCATGTCTGGACCGCTTTCGGCGGTTTCAGGGGCGGCAAAGGGATCGCCACCGCCGGCGGCGTGCTGGCCGGCCTGGCGACGGTCGAACTCCTGGTGGCCCTCGGGGTCTTCATCGTGGTGTTCGTGGCCTCCCGCTACGTCTCGCTCGGATCGGTGAGCGCGGCGCTCTCCATGCCCGTGGCGATGCTGCTCAGACACAACGTGTTCCACGCCGAGCTGCAGGGCTATCATACGCTCATTTTTTTCACGATCGGCATCACCCTCCTGCTGGTATACACCCACCGCGGAAATATCAGGCGGTTGTGCGCCGGTACGGAGAACCGCCTGACAGGTCAAAGTCTGCTCGGAAAATTCCGCGGTCGCCGGGCCTGAAACCGGTCCGGGGACCCGCGCTCTCATAATACCTCCCTATGCGCATCACGGTTCTGGGAGCTGGCAGCTGGGGAACCACCCTGGCCATCCTCCTGAACTACAATCATCATCGAGTGACCCTCTGGGCGCACCGCACGGAGCACGCCCGGCAAATAACCGCTGCGGGGGAAAACAGCAGGCTGCTCCCCGGGATCCCGATCCCCCCGTCGATCGCCATCTCCTCTGATCTCGAAACCTCGGTCCGCGACGCCGAACTGATCGTTGCGGCGGTGCCGTCCCAGTTCCTGCGGGCCGTCACCGAGCGGCTCACGTCGTTCGAATTCGGCCCGGTGATCGTCGTGAATGTCGCCAAGGGCATCGAAAACGGTACTCTCTTCACCGTTTCCGAGATCCTCGCAGACAGCCTGCCGCGGCTCCCGCGCGGGAACATCGTCACGCTCTCCGGCCCGAGCTTCGCAGAGGAAGTGAGCCGGCAGGTGCCCACCGCAGTTGTGGCGGCCTCGGTGAATCCCGAATCCGCGAAGATCGTCCAGAAAAACTTCCTTACGCCCTACTTCCGCATCTACACGACCGAGGACATCCGGGGCGTGGAGCTCGCCGGGTCGATGAAAAACGTCATCGCGATCGGCGCGGGCATCGCCGACGGTGCCGGATTCGGAGACAACACGAAGGCGGCGATCCTCACACGGGCCACCGCCGAGATTTCCCGGCTCGGCCTCGAGATCGGGGCCGATCCGGCGACATTCTCCGGACTGTCGGGGATCGGGGACCTCATCGCGACCTGTCTCAGCAGACATTCCCGGAACCGGCACGTCGGCGAACAGATCGGGAAAGGGAGAAAACTTCCCGACATACTGAACGAAATGGTGATGGTCGCCGAGGGGGTTGCCACGACCCGGTCGGTGTTCGACCTCGGGAAGAAACTGAGCGTGGAGCTGCCCATCGTGAACGAGGTGTACCGGGTGATCTTCGAGGGGAAGGACCCGATTATCGCCACGGCGGACCTCATGACCCGCGACGCCAAGAAAGAAAAATAAACCCGGCCCGCGCCGACGATGGCCACGGATCCGCTGGCAACCCCCGTCCGTTTCATCAAAGGAATAGGCCCGAAACGGGCCGAGGTCCTGGCCGAACTCGGGGTGACGACGGTCCGGGACCTCCTCTACTATTTTCCGTACGGCTACCTCGACCTGAGCGCCATCGACACGATGACCGCCCTCAGGACCCACGCCGGCACCGGCAACCTCCGTTCAACAATCGGTGCGGTGCGCACCATCGAACTGCTCGGCCGCCCCCCCCGTCAGCGTCTCGTCATCCGGCTCGAGGACCCCACCGGAGCGGTGCACCTCGTTTTTTTCGAGGGGATCAATTTCCTGAAAAAAGCGTTCCTCGAGGGTGAAACGCTCGCCGTTTCCGGAAGGGTCACCAGGTTCAGGAACCAGATACAGATCGTCCACCCGATGATCGACCGGCTCTCCCCGGCCGCGGAGGACAGCCCCGCCCGGCCGGGAGATCCTCATCGGCTGGGAGATCGGGAGGGGTTCCTGCATACCGGCGGCATCATCCCGAAATACGGGTCGACAAAGGAGCTCAGGGACGTCCGCCTCCATGTCCGGGGGCTTCGGAAAATCATGCGCGGAGTCCTCGACCGCTACCTGCCGCACGTTCGTGAGCCCCTCCCGGCGCGGGTACTGAAGGCCCACACCCTCGACGGGATCGTCCCGGCGCTTTCATCGATCCATTTTCCCGAATCGTTCGAAAGGCTCGGGGAAGCCCGCAGAAGGCTGAAATTCGAGGAGCTCTATATTATGCAGCTCATCCTCGCCCTCCGGCGAAACCTCGTTAAAACGGGGTTGCCCGGCATCGCCTTCCATGTCGAAAGCCGGCTTGCGCGGGCGCTGGTGGACGGACTTCCGTTCAGGCTCACTCCCGGTCAGGTCGCCGTCATCAATGAGATCGCGGGCGATATGAAGGAGCCCCGGCCGATGAACCGCCTCCTGCAGGGGGATGTGGGCAGCGGCAAAACCCTCGTCGCGCTCACCGCGGCCCTGATCGCGGTCGATTCGGGACGCCAGGCCCTCTTCATGGCGCCGACCGAAATCCTGGCCGAACAACATTACCGGACCCTTTCGGGCTATTGCGCCCCCCTGGGTGTCGGGGTGCGGCTGCTGACCGCGGGGACGAGGGGAAAGGATAGGGAGTCCCTCCTGGAGCGGCTGGCGGCCGGGGAGCCCGGAATCACCGTCGGGACCCACGCCCTCATCCAGGAGGACGTGCGGCTGGGGAATGCCGGTCTGGTGGTGATCGACGAGCAGCACCGGTTCGGCGTG
>DATEDB010000275.1:0-4365 GCA_035286625.1 Bacteroidota bacterium | reverse complement strand
AGTCCTGCATCCGGGAGGAGAAACGCGGCAACGATGGCGATGGCGTGAAGGGATTTCATGGCGTCCATGGTGTGGGAAATAATACGAAAACTCCGGCCTCGAACCAATCGCCCGAATATAAATAAAAAGCCCGGCGCGGTTGCACCGGGCTTCCCGAATCGGCCGCCGGGGAGGGTCGCCTGTCTACGCAGCGTCCGGCAGCTTTCTCCGAGTTCCTTCAGTCTTCCAGTACCAAACCCTCCACGTTCTCCAGCGAAGTCACCCCTTCCTTCACCAGACCGAGCGCCATCTGGCGAATGGTCTTCATCCCGTTCTGGAGCGCGTTCTGCCGCATCGCGTCCTCGTCGATGAAGTCCTGTGATTTGAGGATGATCCTGCGCAATTCCTTGTTGATCACCAGCGTCTCGAAGATGCCGATACGCCCGCGGAACCCGCGGATGCAGTGCACACAGCCGACCGGACGGTAGAATTTCGTCTCCTGGATTTCCTTTTCGGTGAACCCGCATTCGACCAGCAGGTCCGAATCGATCCGCTCGTCCACTGTCTTGCAGCGGTCGCAGAGTTTCCGGATCAGCCGCTGCGCCACCACGATGTTGATGGTGTAGGCCAGCAGGAACGGTTCGATGCCCATGTTGTACAGCCGGGTCACCGCGCCGATCGAGTCGTTGGTGTGGAGCGTCGAGAAGATCAAATGGCCGGTGTTGGCCAGCTTGACGGCCAGGTCGGCGGTGACCCTGTCACGCATCTCACCGACCATGACCACGTCGGGGTCGTGTCGCAGGAGCCCGCGCAGCGCCCCCTCGAAGTCCAGCTTGTGGTTCAGCTTCACCTGCCGGCAACCGTCGATCAGGTACTCGACCGGGTCCTCGATCGTGATGATATTGATGCCCGGGTCCATGATGGTCTGGATCGCCGCCAGCTGAGAGGTGGATTTACCGCTACCGGTGGGACCGGTGAAGACGACCATACCCTGCGGCCTGCGGATCGACTTCAGGAAGACGTCGAGCGTTTCGGGAGGCATGCCGAGGGCCCCGAGGCCGTTGAGCGCATCGGCCCCGCGTAAAATTCGAATGACAATCGATTCCAGCTTGCTCCTCAGGTCGGTGCCGTAGATCGGCATCGTGGAGAAACGGAACCGGATCATCCTGTTGTCGATCATCCGCTGCGCGAAACCGTCCTGCGAGAGGAATTTCTCGAACCGGTCGAGGTTCTTGGCCCGGTCCTTGATGACCGTCAGGACCGCCTCGGCGCGTATATCGGTGATCGAGCTCCAGAGCGAAAGCCGTCCGTCGATCCTGAAATGGAATTCCACCCGGTGCGTCCCCTTGGGGATGACGTGAATATCGCTGGCCCCGGTGCGAGTGCCGTCCACCAGGAGGTTCTCGACCAGCTCGTTGAGCTTGCCGCGCCCGATCTCGTCCTCGAGCGATTTCTCCATTTCCTTTTCGGTCTCGTCGTCCGAGATTTCGGGATCGCCATCCAGGCCGAGCTGCTTGGCCCCCTGGTCGAAGGCCAGTTGCCGCCAGAGCTCGGCGTAATCGCCGAGGGCGACGTATTTCACTTCGTATTTATTGTAGCCGAAAGCCCTCGCGACGGTGTGGACCTCGGGGTGCGTTGTGTCGGGCGTGATGAGGACGAGTTTCTCGACGCTGCTGCCGTTCAGTTCGAAGGGCAGGATCTTCATTTTGAGTGCGACTTCGTAGTTGCGCGGCGGCAACAGCTCGAGCGTCGTCCGGATGAACTTGAGCCGTTCCTTGTCGTCGAACATGGACGTGGGGTCGACTTCCTCGAAACGGTAGTGACGCGCGACCAGAGTATAGAGAGCCTCGCGGTCCACCCCCAGATCTTCGATAAGGATGTCGATGAGCCGCCTTTTGTCGTGTTTGGAACGCTGGATTTCGAACGCTTTCTCGACGTTCGCCTTCGTGGAAACGCCTTCCTTCACGATAACGTCGTGGAGGCGCAGGGTGGGCAGTTTTTTCCCGCCGGTCTGGCCCTCCGAAGACGCTGTTTTCATCGACGCGTCGGCCCGGCCTGACGGGTTCTTCAGGAAGTTTTCATCCTCGAAGAGGATCTCCGGCGCCGGTTTCTTGCCCGGAACGGAATCCCCCTTATCTGAGCCGGCAGGCCCGGCCTGCTTTCCGGACAATCCCATCGCATCCGAAAAATTGGACAGGAATTTGTTCTTTTTCCCCCCCTCGTTGACCGTAGACATGTCACCCTCTCATTAATGAACGGTGTATGGCGTTACTGCTCCCTTTCATTAGCACGGGTGTAAGATACGGGGGAATGACCGAATGACCGCGTGATCTTTCGCACGGTGTGACGCAGAACAACCGATTTCGGGGGTGTTTTAGATGCCGACCGGCTTTCGGCCCTCACCCAGGCGCTACGAATGCCTGAGGGAAGCCGTGAAACGCTATTTCCCGGCCCGGGCCTCCTTGAGCGCCTCTGTGGAGGTTTCGAGGAGTTTACGCGACTCGTAGGCTTCGAGGTCGCGGATGGTATGGTGGATGCGCACCATGGCGCCTTCGATCCGGTCGAGCCATCGCATGATCTCGGGGTCCTGTTCGAATTTCCGCCTGATTTCCTGCGTGGTGGTGGAGATGATGGCCAGGGGATTGTTGACGTTGTCCTGCAGGAGCATCATGATGTCCTTCAGCAGGGTGCCGTAGACCTCCTGCCGGTCAAGCAGCCTCTCCATGCCCCGCCTGCTTTCTTCTTCCTTCTTCTGGGATTTCCTCACGACCTGGAGCTGGATCAGCGCCGCCGAAGCGATCCACAGAAAGATGAGTGAGTCGAACTGGACGATGTATTCCCAGAAGGTCCTTTTCCCCGCGGCGTGGCCGAAAAAATCCACCGTCGTGAAGAGGTAGTAGGCGTAGATCAGGATGCCCGCCACCACGACGGGATATTTCAACAAAAGGTCCTTTGCAGCGGTATAGAGTTTTTTTAACATGCGTCACACTGTCGTAAAAAATCCATCCCGGACCGATCCCGGCTATTTAAACCTTTTACCGAAGAAGGCGACAATCCTGCCCCATGCGTCTTCGGCGTCCTCTTTCCTGTAACCGTCGGTATTTCCCGGGTTCATGAACGCGTGGCCTGCCCGGGGATAAATTGTCACGTTGATGTCCTTTCCCATTTCCCTGCCCGATTTTTCGAAGTCGCGTACGGATGCCTCCGGAATTCCGCGGTCCCGGGCCCCGAAGATGCCGAGCATCGACGCCCTGATCCCGGCGATCGCCGCCGAATCCGTCACAAGCCGGCCGTAGCAGATCACCGTGGCGGAGAGTTCGGGGATGGTGACCGCGGCCTCGAGCGAGTACCCCCCGCCCATGCACCACCCCACCGAACCGATTTTCCCGGGGATCACCGATTTCATGCCCCTGAGGTACGCGAAGGCGGAGCTGAGGTCCCGGGCGGCCCTGTCCTCGGGGACACCCCTCATGAGCTCGTGTGCCTCCTCGGATGAACCAGCCGCGCGGCCCCTGTAGAGGTCGATCGCCAGCGTAATGTAGCCTTCGGCCGAGAGCCGTCCGGCGGATTGTCGCACCCAGTCGTTCAGACCCCACCACTCATGGATGACCATGACCGCCGGGAACGGTCCGGTCCCCTCCGGGACGCAGAGGTAGGCGCTCACGGTATCCTTCCCGCTGAGATATGACACTGTCGAGGAAGTGATGTTTGCGTCACCCGCCACGGACGGAGCGGGGGCGGAAAGGGTCAGCGCCATCATCAAAACGACGGGGATATTCACACGGCTCCTTCTCATGAGTCTACCATGTCGATGTTCACTCATTCGAATCCGGAGAAAGAATAAGAAACTGGTACGAGATTAGCAAGGGATAAAAAATAGACTGAAATTCGCAAAGTTTCGTATTTGTTTATTATGGACGATTTGGCTAACATATATCATCAAATGTCACGCGGCTATCCTCCGGTTACCGGTTCCCGGTCCCCCCATATCGCTGTCCCCCCGGGGCGATCTCTATCCCCGACCGCACCCGCTGAGGAAGATATTCAGACATCGGCCACACACGCAGTGAAAAAATGAAAAAACCGGTCCGGATCCTTGGCTGGAGTTTATACGCCGCCGCGCTCCTCGGGCCCCCCACCGCAGGAGCCCAGGAGATCGGGAACGTCCGCTTCCTCGTCAATTTCGTGCCTCCATCCGGCGGAGGGTATACCGCCGGGTGCTGGGGATGGACAGACACGACGACGGGACGTGAATACGCCCTGCTGGGAAACCAGTGCGGGACGGCCGTGGTCGAAATCACGCAGACAGCCTCGATCGTCGAACGGGCGTTCGTGCCCGGCCCCTGCTCGAGCTGGCGGGAACTCCAGGTGTATGAACACTATGCG
>DATEDB010000274.1:0-2724 GCA_035286625.1 Bacteroidota bacterium | reverse complement strand
GCCCCCCCGGGGGCCGCGCGGTAATTCTCAGGAATCGGTGTCGGTATCCGGCGCCGCTTCGCCGGGCGGTGGAGACACGCCGCCGGTATCTCCCCCGGGCGGCGGGGGGTGGAGCTCGCCGTTTTCGCCCACCGTCGTGCCGGCGATCGAATCCGCCATGGTTTTTTCGATCTCCTCCTCCGATTTTCCCATGCGCTTCATCAGTTCGCGTTCGAGCTCGAATCCGTTATCTGCGAGGATCTCGTCGATTTCCCTCGGCCGCGGAAGCTCCGACAGATCGTTCAAACCGAAATGTTTCAGGAAATCCCCGGTGGTGCCGTACAGCAACGGCCGTCCGGCCGAGGCCGCGCGTCCGACGATCGTCACCAGCCCCCGCTCCATGAGTTTCTGGATCCCGTAATCGGCGTTTACGCCGCGGATCGCCTCGATCTCTGGTTTGGTGACCGGCTGCTTATAAGCGATCACCGACAGGGTCTCGATGGTGGCCTGGGTGAGCTTCCGTCTGGCTTTTTCCTTGACCATCCTCCCGAGCCAGCCGGCGTATGCCGGCATTGTCGCGTACTGGAATCCGCCCGCAACCTGGATGATCCTGAAGGACCGTCCGTCCCGGACGTAGGCGCCGTTCAATTCCCTGATCGCGGCAAGGATGTCTTCCTCCCTGGCGCGGATCGGGATGCCGCCGTTCTCGGCCGATCGGAGGATCTCGGAGATCTGACGCGTCGTGAGCGGTTCGTCGGACGCGAAAATCAGGGCCTCGATGATTTTCGCCCTGTCGGGAGCGGGTTCGGGATGGTCCATCAGCGGGCCTCTGCCTGTAGTTTGTAGATGATAAAGTCGTCCTCGTGGTCGGCGGGCCTCACCCCGACGATGCGGTTCTTCACCATCTCGAGCATGGCGATGATCGTGACCACGATCCTGATTTTTTCCGACATGTGCGACACCAGCTCGAAGAACGTCACCGACGATCGCAGCCTGAACACGTCGGCGATGTACCCCATCTGCTCGTCGATACTGACGTTGAGCATCTCCACGTCGTGGTAGACCTTTTTGGGAGTGCTGTCGAGGACCTTCTTGAAGGCGGCGATGAGATTGAACATGGTGATGCTCCGCAGGCTCTCCTCGTTGTCCTCGGGGGTGATCTGCTTCGGGTCCATCTGGAAGGCCCGCCGGTAATGGAGTTTGCCGGATTCGTCCTCGAGGCTCGACAGCATCGCGCTCGCCTCCTTGAATTTCTTGTACTCCAGCAACCTCCTGACCAGGTCGGCGCGGGGATCCTCTTCCTCCTCCCCTTCCGGGGGTTGCGGGAGCAGCATCCGGACCTTGATCTGCATCAGCTCGGCGGCCATCACGATGAAATCGCCGGCCACCTCGAGGTCGAGATCCTGCATGTAGTGCAGGTATTCGAGAAATTCCTTCGTGATCCGGGCGATCGGGATGTCGTAAATATCCAGCTCATCCCTTTTTATGAAAAACAAGAGGAGATCGAGGGGGCCCTCGAATTCCTGCAGTTTGATCCTGTAGCTCATCGAAGTGTGCGCATCCCGGCCATGGGGAAAAACTTAATGAATTCCCCGTCCAATGTCCACAGCGGGGCCGGGGCGGTCATCCCAGCTTCATGGCCTCGTGGACCTGCCCCATCGTGGCGAGGGCGACCTCCCCGGCCCGTCGTTCGCCGTCGGCCAGGATCTCCAGCACCCCGTCCCGGTGCGCTTCCAGGTGGGCCCTCTTTTCCCGGACCGGCGCGAGGGCGCCGGAAATTGCGGCCGAGATCTTCTGCTTGCACTCGACGCACCCGAGGGCCCCGCTACGGCACCCGGACTCGATTTCCGGGGTCCCGCCGGGGTTGAATTTCTTGTGATAGGTGAAGACGAGGCACACCTCAGGCCTCCCGGGATCGTTCCGGCGGACTTTCAGCGGGTCTGTCACCGCGGTTTTCATCTTCCCGGCGATCTCCTCCGGGGACGACGAGATCAGGAGCGTATTGCCGGCCGACTTGCTCATTTTCGGGTCCCCGTTGAGCCCCGGCAGCCGCGCGAATTTCGTCAGCTTCGCTTCCGGTTCCGGGAAGACCCTTCCATACTCGGCATTGAATTTCCGGGCGATCTCGCGGGTGATCTCTATGTGCGGCACCTGGTCCTCCCCCACCGGGACGACGTCCCCCTTGTAGAGAAGGATGTCGGCCGCCTGGAGGACCGGATAACCGAGGTGGCCGAATGTCAGGTTCTCGATGTTGAGGTCGCGGACCTGGTCCTTGAGCGTGGGATTTCTCTCCAGCCGTGACTTGGTGATCAGCATCCCGAAAATCAGGTTCAGTTCCGCATGCTGTTTGATCCGGGACTGCCTGAAGACCGGGCTCCGGGCCGGATCGATTCCCGCCGCGATCCAGTCGATCACCATCTCGACGGAGTTCTCATACAGGGAGGAGGTGTCCAGGCTCGTGGTGAGCGCGTGGTAGTCCGCGATCAGGTGGTAGTTGGTAAACCCGTCCTGCAGCGACACCCAGTTTTCGAGCGCGCCGACGTAGTGACCGATGTGCAGCCGGCCGGTGGGGCGCATGCCGCTGAGGATTCTCTTTTTCACCTCGGGCCGGTCGAAATCTCCCGGCGGTCGGTCAGGGGGGGTCGCTCCCGGTCAGGGGACATCAGTTCATGAAAAGATAGGGTTTCCACCGCTCGTCGACCTGGCCGACGAAATGCCGGATGAATGTGACGTGGTTGGGTTTTA
>DATEDB010000273.1:0-3416 GCA_035286625.1 Bacteroidota bacterium | reverse complement strand
CCCCGCCCACTTTTTTCTTGAAACCTTTCAGGTACACGTGGTTCATCCCCACGTCCTTCACGGGTTTGTCTCCCTTGGCAACCGCGACCTTCCCGATGGCGTTCACGACGTCCATCCCGGCGACGACCTCGCCGAAAATCGTGTGCTTGCCGTTCAGCCAGTCGGTGGGGACGATGGTGATAAAAAACTGGCTTCCGTTGGTGTTCGGTCGTCCGGTGTTCGCCATCGCGAGAAGCCCGGGACGGTCGAATTTGAGTTTGGGGCTGATTTCGTTTTCGAATCCTTTTCCATAAATACTCTCCCCGCCCATGCCGGTCCCTGTGGGATCCCCCCCCTGGATCATGAATTTATCGATAACGCGGTGGAAAATGATGCCGTCATAATACCCTTTGGCCGCGAGCTGTTCGAAATTCTCGACGGTTTTCGGGGCGTCAGCGCGGAACATCGCCACCTCGATCGTTCCCATGGTGGTCTCGATGACCATGATCTCCCGCTTGATGGAGTCGGCTTCGGCTTCAGTCATTTTTTTATCGGTTTTGGTATTTTTTTCCTGTGCGTTGACCGCCCCGGGTGCGGCCACGAGTGCGAGCAGTACCGCGAGAAACATGGATTGGCGCAGCATGGAGGCTCCTTTACTGTTGATAAACGTGGATTGGTGAATGTGGAAACATAAAAAAAACCGAAATGAGTTCCTAACCCGTCCCGGCCGACGTTCCGCCCGATTCCGCGGCGGCGCCGGCCTCGGCCTTCAGGACATCCGACATGTGGAGGCGGTCGGCGAAAAAATAGTACATCCCGACGAGGGTGACACCGATATACCCGATCGCGTGCGTGAGCGCCGCGTAACTGCCCGCCAGTTCGTCGCTGACGTGGTAGAGTTTCGTCAGAGTCTGAATCGTGAAATAGTGGTACGGACCGGTCGCCCCGGGCGTCGGCATGATGTAGCCGATGCTCGAGATGGCCTGCAGCACGACCGCGCTCCCGAGGTCGAGCGAATACAGCCCGGTCAGGCCGAAGGCGTAGAACGGCAGGTACATCATCAGGATGTACAGGCCCCAGATGAGGAGGCTCAGCACTGCGATCGCGAAATAATGCCTCGGCTGTTTCAGGAACAGAAACCCGTCGAGAAACGAATGCGTGACGTGTTCTACCAGGCCGGCTCTCTTCGGGGAAAGTTTCATCGTGAGTTTTCCGAGGAGGCGGATCACCAGGTCCCTCCTGATCATGAGAAACGTGAAGACGCCAAGCAGCGAGAGCGCTCCCGCCGTCAGCCAGAATCCCGTGCTCTCCAGCCACGGGAACGCCTGTGTCAGGGAGTTCTGCGAGACGAGCGGGATGACCGCGAGCACCAGGAGAAACGAAAAAATGTCGAACAGCCGCTCGATGAAGACCGTGCCGAAGGCGGTGCTCCGGGAGATGCCCTCCGTCTTGTTGATGGCGTACGGCCTGACCAGCTCGCCCGCCCTGGGCAGGACGTTGTTCATCATGTAGCCGACCATCATCGCGGCAAAGAGGTTCCGGAAGCTGATGACCTCCTTGACCGGCTTCAGGAGGTACCGCCACCTGAGCGCCCGGGCGGCGTGGCTGAGCATGAGCACCGGGAACATCGACAGCGCCCAGAAATAGTTCGCCCGGGATAGGGTGTCCCGGAGGAGGCCGAAATCGGTGTTTCTGAATGCCAGCCAGAGGAAGAGACCGCTCAGGCCGAGGCTGAGAACGGGTCTCGCGATTTTCCTCATGATCTGCTTCATCGGCAGGGAAGGCGGTTCAGCGGAGGTCCAGGATTTCCGTGCCGGCAGGAGCGGTGAAGGTAAAGACCGAATCGGGGACATCGGGGTCGACCGTGACGTCGCCAAGGTCGTAGGTGATCTCGTTTTCGCCGAGATCCATCACCACGAGTCGCCGTACCGCCATTTCGTCTTCGTCCACCCAGAGTTTGAGCCACTTCACCTGTCCCCCGGGAGAACCGGGGGTGAGTTTCAGGACGGTGGTCCGGATCCTGCCGATCTTTTCGGTACCCGTGGACACCGCGCGGTAGTCTTCGGGCAGGCGCGCCAGGAGGCGTTCGGGCGTGATCCCGGAGGGATCGTCCCTGAACCGGTCGACGATCACCTGGGAATTGGATTTCGACATCGACCAGACGGTCCTGCCGTCCGAGACGATCAACCGGTCGCCGAGGGTAATCCGGTACTGGTTTCCCTTCCCGAGGACGAGCTTCCCCTCGGTCACCTGCTCCGCTTTCGAGACCGCGAACACGGTCTTCTGCGCGAACGTGAGCGAGAGCCTGTCGACATCGTTGTACTTTTCCCTGAGCCGCGAGAGGAGACGGGCCCCGTCCCCTTCCTGCGCGCGGCCGGCTGCAGAAAAAAGGAGGACGGCGATGAAGGCCGGCGCGACGGAGGACATCGTATTTCTCATATTCAACTCCCGATGCTCCTGAGCAGTGCGTCGAGCTGGTCGTCCGATTCAAGGAGAACCTCCCTCGCCTTGCTGCCGTCGTACGGACCCACGATCCCGGCTGATTCCAGCTCGTCAACCAGGCGGGCCGCCCGCGAGTATCCCACTTTCAGCCGGCGCTGGAGGAGCGAAACCGAACCCTGCTGGTGCCTCACGATCAGCCGCGCGGCCTCCTCGAAAAATTCGTCGCGCTGCCCCGAGGCGCTTTTCATCGAGGACCTCCGGCGTTCGAGGACCGACGGCAGCATGAAGGGCTGTGAAAATCCTTCCTGGTCCGCAATATGATCGGTGAGCCTCTCGATCTCCTCCGAAGAGATGAACGCGTTCTGGATGCGAAAAGGCTTCGGGCTTCCCGCCGGGAGGTAGAGCATGTCGCCGCTCCCGAGGAGCTGTTCGGCCCCGTTCATGTCCAGGATGGTCCGGGAGTCGGTTTTCGACGAGACCTGGAACGCGATCCGCGCCGGGAAATTGGCCTTGATCACGCCCGTGATGACGTCGACCGAGGGCCGCTGCGTGGCGAGAACAAGGTGGATCCCCACCGCCCTTGCGAGCTGGGCGAGCCGGGCGATCGGTTCCTCGACCTCCCTGGCGGCCGTGAGCATCAGATCGGCCAGTTCGTCGATGACGATGACGAGGTAGGGGATCCTGTCGTGGGTGACCGCCTCCGTGTTCTTCAGGCGGCCCGCCTTGAGGCGTTCGTTATAGTCCTGGATGCTCCGGACACCGGCGGCGGCAAGCCTGTCGTAACGGCGTTCCATTTCCAGTTCGACGCTCTTCAGGATGCCCACCGCGTCCTCGGGGGTTGTCACGATCTCTCTCTGGATGTCGGGCGACATCGCCAGGTAATGGTATTTCAGTTTTGCGTAGTGCGTGAGTTCGATCTTCTTGGGGTCGATGATCACGAATTTCACCTCGGAGGGGTGGAGCCTGAACAGGAGGCTCGCCATCAGGGTGTTGAT
>DATEDB010000272.1:0-3537 GCA_035286625.1 Bacteroidota bacterium | reverse complement strand
CGTAGAGAAACACCAGCCCCATGTAGACGTTTTCCACCTGGAACTTGTCCTCCTTGAGGACCTGGACCTGGACGGGCGGGATGCCGTACCGCTGGGCCTCCTGTTCCAGTTCCGGCGACGACTTCGGATCGATGAATTCATACTGGAAATTTTTCCCGCCGTAGGCCCGGTACTCGTCGAGCTGGTCCTGCAGGTACCGTCTCTCGTTATTATAGGGCGCGGGGATCCCTTCTGAATAATAGGCCTTGACCAGAAACTTGTCGTCGAGGGAGCGGACGAGATTCTTACTGGCGTCGGAGAGCGTATATTTCCCCTCCCCGGTGAGGTCGAACCGCCTGAAAAACTGCATCGAAATGACGTTCACCAGTATGACGACGGCGATGAGGAGGGCGAGGTTGAGGGTTTTCTGCCGGCCGGTTTTCATACCCAGCGCCTCCTCTGGAGGACCGTGGTTCCGGCCGAAAGCGCGATCGTCACCGCCGACACATAGTACACGATGTCCCGCGTATCGACGACGCCCCGTTCGATGTTGGAAAAATGATAGTCGATGCTGAGATACTGGAAGACCGAGACGACGACGCCGCCAAGGCCTCCCATGTAGAAGAGCACCTTGTCAAGCATGAAAAGGGCGAATACGATCAGGAAACTCACGATGAACGCCACGACCTGGTTTTCAGTAATTGACGAACCGAACACGCTGACCGAAAGGAACACCGCGCCCATGAAGAACAGCCCGGCGTATCCGCCGAGCACCACCCCGATATCAAGCTTCCCGATCATCGAGACCGTGACGAAGTAGATGAGGGTCGGAAGCAGGGTAAAAAAGTAGAGCGCCCACGCTGCGAGGAATTTGCCGAAGATGATCTCGGACTCCCTTACCGGCCTGGTGATCAGCAGTTCCAGTGTCCCCGATTTCTTCTCTTCGGATATGAGCCTCATGGTGATGGCGGGAGCGAAGAACAGGAGCAGGAACGGGGTCATTTCAAACAGCGTCCTCAGCGACGACACGTTCGCGATGAAGAGGTTGCTCGTGAAAAACCAGCCCAGGATCACGAGAAATACGACGATGACGATGTACGCCACCGGCGAATTGAAAAAGGAGCGGAGCTCCTTCAAAAAAATATGCTTGACGTTGGTCAGGCTCATAATTTTTCATTGGGCATGGGTTCAGGCCTGCATGGTCAGTTCGCGGAAGATGTCCTCGAGGCTGGTCTGCTCGCGGTGCAGGTCGACCGCGACCCACCCCTTCTCCACGCAGAGCCGGAAAATATCGCCCCGGATGTCCTGGGATCGTGATGTGCCGATGCTGAATTTTTTCGACCTGTCGGTCTCTCCGGTGAAGGTCACCGAATCCACCGCCGGGACGTTCTTGAGAATCACGGAGATGGACTGCGGTGTTTCGCTGTCGGGAGCCAGGAGTTCGAGAGTGATTTTGTCGCCGCCCCTCAGTCCGCGCTGGAGGTCCGCGATCGGCGCGTCGGCGGCGATCTTCCCCCTGTTGATGATGATGACCCGGTCGCAGGTGGCCTGCACCTCCGGAAGGATGTGCGTGGACAGCACCACCGTTTTTTCGAGGCCGAGGTTGTGGATCAGTGAGCGGATTTCGACGATCTGGTTCGGGTCGAGGCCGCTGGTGGGCTCGTCGAGGATGAGGACCCTCGGATCGTGGATCATGGCGGCGGCCAGGCCGACCCGTTGCCGGTATCCTTTCGAGAGCTGACCGAGGTCCTTGTGCATCATCTCCCCGAGACCGCAGACGTCGATCATCTCCCGCCGTCGACGGGGGACCATGCGGCTCTCAAGGCCCTGGAGCTGCGCCGAGTAGTCGAGGTACTCCGAGACGTTCATGTCCAGGTAGAGCGGGTTCTGTTCCGGCAGGTATCCCACCATCTGCCTCACACCGAGGGAATCGTACTGGATGTTCCGGCCCTCCACCTTCACCGCCCCCGCCGTGGGGGCCAGGTAGCAGGTGATCATCCGCATGGTGGTGGTTTTCCCGGCTCCGTTCGGTCCGAGGAATCCCAGGATTTCCCCGGAATGGACCTCGAAGGAAATATCGTCCACGGCCCTGGTTTCGCCGTAGTATTTACTGAGATTGGTTACCTGGATGGACATGTATCCATTGGCTCGGGGTTTTTCAAGTTATAGGATAAAAATATGCTGAATTTTCCAAAAATATGCAAGATTCGATGGAGTGTTTGTCACGCTCCCCTGCACCTGCGCGACTGTACATTTACATTTTACCCGATTTTCATGAAAATAGGGTTAAATGCCTTTGAGAAAACAAGAATCCTGTCTCCCGGGTGTACGCCGTTGATCTCCTCCGGTGAGGCGACGATTTTCGCGAGTTCGGAGCCCGCGCGCATCGTGATGATATGAAGATTGTCGTTCGGCTCGATCGAAAGAACAGTTCCCACGAGCCGGAATTTTCCGCTGACCTCCCTGCCGCCGAAAACCGCCCCCGGTGTTCCGCTCTGTTCGATGCGGCCCCCGGAGAGCCTGAAGACCCGGTCGGAGAATTTGAATACATCGCCGAGATCGTGGCTGACCAGGATCGCGGTCACGCCGAACATCCTGTGAGCTTCGCGGACCTGTTCCTGGAATTTCTCGACCGTGGCCCGATCGAGGGCTGAGAACGGTTCGTCCAGAAGTAAAAGCCTTGGCCGCCGCGCCAGCGCCCGTGCGAACGCCAGGCGCTGTTTCTGTCCGCCGGAGAGTTCGGAGGGCAGCCGCGCCGAAAGATCACGCAGTCCCGTCAGTTCCAGCAGTTCCTCCGCGCGGGCGGTGTGCTCCGCTGTCCCGAGTGCGAACAGGAGGCACTCCCTGACGCTCATCGAGGGGAACAGGGCGTAGTCCTGGAACACGAATCCCACCCCGCGCTTCTGCGGGGGGAGCGAAAACCTCCGGCCGGTGTCGAGCCAGGTCTCGCCGTCCATGACGATCCGGCCGCGGTCGGGTGCGGCCAGGCCGGCGAGTATGCGTAGCATCGTCGTTTTGCCGCTCCCGGAATCCCCGAAGATGCTGACGAATTCGCCTTCCCGGATTTCCTGCGCGATCTCGAGCGCCGGCGCGGGGGATCCCGGGGAAAACATTTTATGGATATCGAAGGTGAGCACCCGGGCCCTCAGAACGTTTTGATTGTTCGCCGGTTGAGAATCGACACCGCCAGAAGCACGATGAACGCGAACGACAACAGGATGAGCGAGTACGCGTGCGCCCCGGCGTAGTCCAGCCGTTCCACCTCGTTGTAAATCGCGATGGAGGCGACGCGGGTCCGGCCCGGGATGTTCCCCCCGATCATGAGGACGACCCCGAACTCCCCCACGGTGTGGGCGAAGGTCAGCACGAGCGCGGTGATCACCGACGGCTTCGCGGCCGGCAGCATCACCCGGAAGAGTGTCGCCATTTCCGACCGCCCGAGGGTGAGCGAGGCCTCCCGGATCGAGGGGGGCAGGGCCTCGAGTCCCGCCACGAGCGGGTTGACCATGAAAGGCAGACTGTAGATCACCGAGGCCACGACAAGGCCGGTGAAGGAAA
>DATEDB010000271.1:0-5897 GCA_035286625.1 Bacteroidota bacterium | reverse complement strand
CGGAGGGTTGCCCCATGCCAAGGTCGTCGAGATGAAAAAATCCGGTGATCTTCCGCTTCCGCGACGCGTTGAGGGAGAGGTTGACGGTGATGCGGTAGAGCCAGGTATAAAATGCGGACTGCTCCCGGAAGGTGTGGAGCTTCCGGTACACCCTGAGGAACACCTCCTGGACAATGTCGGCGGCGTCCTCGTGGCTCCCGAGAATCCTCCTGGCCGTCCAGTAGACCCGTTGCTGATAACGGACGACGAGCAGATTAAACGCATGGGCATTTCCCCCTCGAAACGACTCGATCAGCTGCTGATCGGTCTGTTCACTCATGAATGTCGTGTCGATCTGTATAGTTTAGATGAAAATACGTGAAAAAAGTTTAAGCCGCCGGTGGAGAGATGGGAAAATGTAGTTCAAAACGGCCAAATTTAGGTGATATTTCCCGATAACGGGGTCAATTCCCGTCGACGGCGATCCTCGTCGGGGTCTGGCGGCCATCCACGATGCCCCGCACACCGAGCTCGACGCCCCTGACGATCTCCGAGAGATGTCCGATATCGATGCGGCCGATTTCGTCGGCCACGGTGTGATAGACCGAGTCCACGTCAATCGGATCGGTGGAAACCGAATGCGCCGGCACTCCCTTACGCGCGAACGTGGCGTTATCGGACCGGGAAAAGAGGTTCTGATCCGGGTATGGATCGGGATGAGCGGAATACCCCGTCCCCGTCAATTCCCCGGCCACTATCGGCCCGAAGTCGCTTTTCTCATATCCGGTGATCCAGAACGATCGGGGACCGAATTTCGAAACAGTCCCCACCATTTCGAGGTTGACCATCGCAACGATGGTTGCCGGGTCGAGTTCCCCGGCCAGGGACCGTGAGCCGAACCCGCCGATCTCTTCGGCGGCAAACGCCGCGAAGATGAGCGTCCGTTCCGGGGTCTCCCCCGACGCGAAGTCTTTTGCCAGCGCGATGACGGCGGTCGTGCCCGACGCGTCGTCATTGGCCCCGTTGGCGATGGAGTCTCCCCCGACCGGGGTGACCACCCCGAGGTGGTCGTAATGCGCGGAGAAAAGCACCGTTTCTCCACCCCTCTTCCCCGGCAACATCCCCACGACATTCACCAGGCTCCGGGTGTCGGCCGCGGCCCTGTAGGTGAGAGAGAAGGAGTCGACCGAATCCCTGTCTGTCAGGATCGCCACGAGGACTCCGGGCTCCGGTTCGCCGGTAAACAGTCTGGGGGCCGCACTGAATCGCCGGTACCGCGCGAACATTTTTTCGTATGAGCGGGGGATCAGGATGAGTCCGGTCTTCCTGCGCATCAGCGACCTGTCGAATTTTTCGCCCATGCGGAAAACTGGCAGAGAATCAATCCCGGCCATGGTCACGGCCGTCTCCCCGGTGGAGACGATGACCTCCGTATCGGGAACGACCGCGCCGTTCAGCGTTGCCGATGTCGATATCGCCGTCCGCCTGTTGACGGGGAACCTGATCTCCAGCGAGGCTTCGCCCGGGAGCGGGCTCAGGCCGGCCTGACGGAACTCGCCGGCGATGAAACCCGCGGCGGTTTCGCTTTCGGGCGTAAAACTGCCCCTTCCTTTGAGCCCGTCGCCGGCCAGGAAGGTGATGATCCTCCTGAGATCCGTGCTGTCCACACCGGCACTGACCCGTCCGGGCAGCGCCTGCAGAAGGAGGACGACGCAGAACAGGGGGAGCACGCTGAAATGGGCGATCCCGTCATGATCCGGGGGACAGGCGGACGTTCGTTCCGCGCCGGGTGAGGAAGAACGGGTAATCGACATAAGGAAATGCCCGGCTGATAGTGGTCTGAAGTTCACACGATAATGTAACCACCGCGGGGTCCAATTCAAAAAAAACCCGGCCGCGTGACGGGGCGGCCGGGTGAGTTGCGCGTTCGGTTGCGGGACGATTAATACATATCGCCCATGCCGCCGCCGGGGGGCATCATCGCAGCCGGTCTGTCCTTCTCCTTCTTTTCGACGACGGTCGCCATGGTGGTCAGCAGCAGGCCCGCGACGCTCGCCGCGTTCTCCAGCGCCACCCTCGCCACCTTCGTCGGGTCGATAACACCCGCCTGGATGAGGTTTTCGAACACCTCGGTCTGGGCGTTGAAGCCGTAGTCGTCCTTGCCCTTGCGGACATCGTTCAGGATGACCGAGGCCTCGAGACCCGCGTTTTCGACGATCATGCGCAGGGGCTCTTCGAGCGCCTTGCGGACGATGTCAATGCCGATTTTCTGATCGGGAACGTCGGATTTCAGCGTATCGAGCTTGTTCTGGATGCGGATGAAGGCGACGCCGCCGCCGGGGATGATTCCCTCTTCCACGGCCGCGCGGGTCGCATGGAGGGCGTCCTCAACGCGCGCCTTCTTCTCCTTCATCTCCACTTCCGTCGCAGCGCCGACCTGGAGGACCGCGACGCCCCCGGAGAGTTTCGCCAGTCGTTCCTGGAGCTTCTCCTTGTCGTAATCGGACGTCGTTTTCTCCACCTGCGTCTTTATTTCATTGATACGTTTCTTGATCTCGTCCTTCTTGCCGGCACCCTCGACGATGGTCGTGTTGTCCTTGTCGATGGTGATCCGCTTGGCTGTGCCGAGGTAGGAGAGCTGGGCGTTTTCCAGCTTGAATCCCTTCTCGTCGGAGATGACCGTTCCGCCGGTCAGGACCGCGATGTCCTCCAGCATGGCCTTCCTCCGGTCGCCGAAGCCCGGCGCTTTCACCGCCGCGACCTTCAGCGTGCCGCGCAGCTTGTTCACCACCAGTGTGGCCAGGGCTTCCCCCTCGACATCCTCGGAGATGATGAGCATGGAGCGCCCGGATTGCGCCGTCTTCTCCAAAATCGGCAGGAGGTCCTTCATCACGCTGATCTTCTTGTCGTAAATCAGGATATAGGGGGTCTCCAGAACCGACTCCATCGTTTCGGCGTCGGTCACGAAATAGGGAGAGAGGTATCCGCGGTCGAACTGCATGCCCTCGACCCATTCGACGGCCGTTTCTGTGCCTTTGGCCTCTTCGACGGTGATGACGCCGTCTTTGCCCACCCTTTCCATCGCGTTGGCGATCAGGTCGCCGATGGTCTTGTCGTTGTTGGCCGAAATGGCGCCGACCTGGGCGATCTTACTGCGATCATCGCCGACTTTCTTCGAGACTTTCTTGAGTTCTTCCACGACCCGCGTGACGGCGATGTCGATGCCCCTTTTGAGGTCCATCGGGTTCGCCCCGGCGGTGACGTTTTTCATGCCCTCGCGGACAATTGCCTGGGCGAGAACGGTCGCTGTGGTGGTGCCGTCGCCGGCCACGTCGGATGTCTTGCTGGCGACTTCGCGGACCATCTGGGCGCCCATGTTCTCGATCGGGTCTTCCAGTTCGATCTCCTTGGCGACGGTCACACCGTCCTTGGTGACAGTGGGAGCGCCGAATTTCTTGTCGATGACGACATTACGCCCCTTGGGGCCGAGGGTCGCCCTCACGGCGTTCGCGAGGATGTCAACGCCCCGCTTCAATCCCGCGCGCGCGTCCGCATCGAATGTGATGATTTTTGCAGCCATGTGTATTCTCCTTTATATGATAAAATCTGTGGTTCGCAGGGTTAAACGATAGCGAATACGTCGCTCTCGCGCATGATCAGGTATTCCTTGCCGTCGATGGTGGTCTCGGTGCCGGAATATTTTCCGTAGAGGACCTTGTCTCCGACCTTCACGTCCAGGTTGACGAGCTTTCCCTCATCGGACCTGCGTCCCGGACCGATCGCCACGACTTCGCCCACGACGGGTTTTTCCTTCGCGGTATCGGGGAGGATGATCCCACCCTTGGTTTTATCTTCTGCGGGCGAGGGCTTGATCAGTATCCGATCGCCAAGCGGTTTAATCTTCATAAACAATCTCCTTTAGTGTATCTGTTATGAGTGTGTTGGTTGATATGTACACAGATCGGGTTCGCTCCGGGGCCAGGGGATGGAACAGCCCCGACGATCAATCTTCAATAGCGTTATATACCTCAAATAACGTGCCATAGTTATACCCCTAAAAATCGTTGGATTTCACGTATCGGGAGACAATCGATCAGAAAAATACTGACGGGATGTCAGTATTTTGTGAAATCAATCAAAAAAGGCAGGTCGGAGTGACAAACCCGCGGTCGCCGGACGGGAGGGATCTGTTCGGTGCCTTAAGTCCGATCGGTCAGGTATACTCCCCCCAGACCTGTCTGAGAGTATCTGAAATTTCCCCGAGAGTTGCATACGACTCGACACACTCCAGTATCACGGGGATGGTGTTTCCTTCGCCGGATGCGGTCTCCCCGAGCGTCCCGAGTATCTTCTTCACCCGGGCGGAGTCCCGCGCGGAACGCACTTTTTTCAGCTTTTCGGTCTGTTCCCGTCGGATGCCGTCGTCGACGCCCAATACCGGGGGCGCCGTCTCGCCGGCATCGGTAAACGCGTTTACCCCAACGACGATTTTTTCATTCTTCTCGATGGCGGATTGGTATTCGTACGCGCTCCGGGCGATCCGTTCCTGGTAAAACCCTTTCCTGATCGCTTCCACCGCTCCCCCCAGGTCGTCGATTTCCCTGATGAGTTCTTCGGCGGCCGACTCCATCGCGTCGGTGAGCGATTCGATGAAGTACGATCCCCCGAGCGGGTCGACCGTGTCGGCGACTCCGGTCTCGTGGGCGATCACCTGCTGCGTCCTCAGGGCGAGCATGGCGGCCTCTTCGGTGGGCAGCGACAGGGCCTCGTCCCTGCTGTTGGTGTGGAGGGACTGGCATCCCCCCAGGACGGCCGAGAGCGCCTGGATGGTGACCCTGGCGACGTTGTTGTCGATCTGCTGGGCGGTCAGCGTGGAACCGCCTGTCTGTGCGTGGAACCGGAGCTTCATGGCCTCTGGGTTCGTCGCGGCGAACCTCTCCTTCATGATCCGCGCCCAGAGTCGCCTCGAGGCCCTGAACTTCGCGATCTCCTCGAAGAAGTTGTTGTGAGCATTGAAAAAGAAGGAGATCTGGGTGCCGAAACGGTTGACGTCCAGTCCCGCCGCGACGGCGGCGGCGACGTAGGCGATCGCGTTCGAAATCGTGAACGCGAGTTCCTGGACGGCCGTGGAGCCCGCCTCCCGGATGTGGTAGCCGCTGATGGAAATGGTGTTCCAGCGCGGCAGGTGGTCGCCGCACCACCGGAAGATATCCGTCACCAGCCGCGCTGGAGGGCCGGGCGGGTAGATATACGTCCCGCGCGCCACGTATTCCTTGAGGATGTCGTTCTGGATCGTGCCGGAGATCTTCGAGAGGCCGGCTCCCTGCTTCCTGGCGATGGCGACGTACATCGCCAGGAGGATCGCGGCGGTCGAATTGATGGTCATCGAAGTGGTGATCTTTTCCAGCGGGATCCCGTCGAAGAGTTCCTCCATGTCCCTGAGGGAATCGATGGCCACGCCCACTTTTCCCACTTCGCCCTCCGCCATCGGATGGTCCGAATCGTATCCCATCTGCGTGGGAAGGTCGAAGGCGACGCTGAGTCCGGTGGTGCCCTGGTCAAGGAGGAAACGGTATCTCCTGTTGGACTCCGCCGCGGAGGCGAACCCGGCGTACTGCCTCATGGTCCAGAATCTTCCGCGGTACATCGAGGGATAGACGCCCCTGGTGAAGGGATACGACCCGGGAAATCCGAGCGGTTCGTAACCGGCGCCGGGCCGGGGCAGGCCGAGCCGTTCGACCGGAATGCCGGAATCGGTGCTGAACGCCCTCTTCCTTTCGGGCGACTTTTTCAGCGCCGGTTCCAGGACGCGTTTCCCCCACTCCGAGGACGGCTTTTCGATCGGATCCATTACGTCATCGTTGAAAAATCATGTGTATTGTACGGATTAATCCCCCGAGTATCAAGAATCATCTCCA
>DATEDB010000270.1:0-3306 GCA_035286625.1 Bacteroidota bacterium | reverse complement strand
GACGACCCGCCCGGGAGCGTGCCGTGACAGATCCTGACCCGATCCCGGACACCGTTGAGAGCAACGTTCTCTCTCGCGTTTTCCACGGCCCACCCGTCGGTATCGGTCCCGACGGCAGAGGCGGCGCCGAGCCTCGCCGCGGCGATTGCCAGGACGCCGGTTCCCGTTCCGATGTCCAGGACGACCGACCCGGGGCGTAGATATTTTTCGACGAGCCTGAGCATGAGTCTCGTGGTCTCATGGTAGCCCGTCCCGAACGACATTTTCGGGTCGATCGTCAGCACGATCCGTTCGGCCGGGCCGGAATATCCGCGCCAGGACGGCCGTATGGCGATCCGTTCCCCGATCTCGATCGGCCGGATCGTCCGTTCCCACTCTTCGTTCCAGTTCCTGTCCGCGAGTTCGCCGAAACTGATTTCGGCGTTCGCGCTGATCTTCCTCAGCACCGTGAAGAGCGCGTCCCTGAGCCTCTGTGCCGCGCCGGCGTCTGCGGGTTCTTCGAAATAACCCACCAGGCGGGTCCCGGTCTCCTCGAAACCCCTGCACCCGAGCTCCAGCATGGATGGCAGCAGCAGGTCCTGCTGTTCCTTCGTGCCGGAGACGGAAACCTGGAGAAAAATTTTCACGAAGCGGGCGCCGGGTCAGCCGGCGGGATATTCGTAGAGGACTTTGAGGAGGACCCGCCCGACCGCCCCCAGGCTTTCGGGGCTGCATTTGTCGGGGGTGTCCCGCAATGTGTGCCAGTAACGGTTCGTCGGATCGGGATAGTCGAAATCGATGAGGTCGATGGTCGGGATCCCGGCACGGTTGAGGGGGAGGTGGTCGTCGGTGACCCTGCCCTGGACCCGGTCGGCGAACTGCGTGATCCCGAGATCCTTTGCCGCCGACCAGACCAGCTGCACGATATCGGCGGCGTAGTCGAGGGAATATTGTTCTTTCGGAATCTCGAGCCGGGCGTCGCCGACCATGTCGAGAAGTATGCCGAAGACCGGCCGGTATCCCGGAGGGAGGTGCGAGGCGAAATACCTGGCGCCATGGAGGAATCCGCCGGGGTCGTCGTGCCGGCCGTAATCCTCGCCGTCGGTGAACAGGATGTCAACGCCGACTTCCGGAGGCGAGGTTTTCATCTGCCGGGCGATCTCCAGGAGGACAGCCACACCGCTGGCGCCGTCATTCGCACCCGGAATCGGGCGCCGGTGAAGTGACGAATCCGGTTCCCCGTCGGCCCACGGACGGGAATCGTAATGGGCCACCAGGAGGATGCGGGTCGTCGCCGCGAGGTTGAACGACGAAATGATGTTCGAAAAGCGCAGTTCTTCGCCGTCGTATCCGCGGATCGTGAACGGCTGCATGTTCACCGCCTCGGCGTATCGTCCCATTTCCCCCGCGAGGTAATCGCGGCAGCGGTCGTGTGCGTCGGTGCCGGACACCCTCGGTCCGAACTCCACCTGCGCGGCCAGGTACCCGAACGCCCGGTTCGCATCGAAGTCCGGGATGGCGACGACGGGATGTTTTCCGGCGGCCGCCGAGCCGGCGGTGGTCCGGTCCCGGCCGTTCGAACAACCCGGAACGAGCAGGATCACGAGGAGGATCAATATGAATGGCATGATGTGGAGTCAAAGACCTGAAAATCTACTAATTTTCGTCCCTATTCGCAACCAACCGCCCCCGGGGGGCCGCTGTAACTTTTGCGCCGGATTCCCGTCTAAACCTACAGACCCGATTCGCGATCCGACTCACGATTGGAGAAGACTATGAACCCCCCGATCTCACCAACCGTAAAAATCATCATCCTGATGGTCCTGGCGGCGGCCTTCGCCGCCACGCTCCTCGCCCTTTCAGTACAGGTCGGTCCCGGCAACCTCGCCGGCGCCCGCTTCGGAAACGGGTCGAAACAGTATTCCGAAAATTTTAACGTCGCCCCCGGCGGAACTCTGCGGCTGGATACCGACATCGGCGACGTCCGGATCACCGGCGGAGACGAAAATTCCGTCGCCGTGACGGTGAGCGTCGAGGGGGACATCGACGACGTGGCGGATTTCATCGTAAAAATGAAGGAAACCGATAACGGCGTGGAGGTTTTTGGCAGGAACCGGAACCGCAACGGGTGGCACTTCGGGTGGGGTGATTTCGATGCACGCTTCGTGGTCACCGTCCCGAAGAATTTCAACCTCAGGGTTGAGACCTCGGGCGGCGACATCGAGATCACGGGTGTCGGGGGCACGCTCAAGGGGTCCACTTCCGGCGGAGACGTGAGGATCACCGACGTCGCCGGCGAGGCGAACATCGAAACCTCCGGCGGCGACATCCGGGGAAACGGCATCTTGGGCAGCCTGAGCGTGGAGACCTCCGGCGGGGACATCGACATCAGGCAGATACGGGCGAAAGCCTGCGCCTCGACCTCGGGGGGCGACGTGCGGCTGGAATTGCTCGAAAACCTGGGAGTCGACGCCTCCACCTCCGGGGGGAACATCGTTCTCACTTTCCCGGCGGCGACGGGCGCGGAGATCTACGCCGAAACCGTCGGGGGAAGCGTGCGATGTGATTTCCCTGTCCGCGGCACGATGGATGACGGGAGCCTGCGGGGTGACATCAACGGGGGAGGGAAGCGGGTCCGCGCCGAAACGTCCGGCGGGGACATTTCCATCCGTCCACCCGATTGAAAAGGGAGGGAATTGCGATACCGAGCCCGTTCCCGGAACGGGCTTTTTTATTTATCCGCCGGGGGATCGGCCCGGAGCCGGAGGATTTCGGCCATGACACTGTCCTGGACAGCGCGGAGGCCGTCGGTGTCTCCGGGGTAATGGTTGAACATCATGCTGAAGGCGAGCAGCTCACCGGAATAGGTGAAGGCGTACCCCGAGAGCGTGCTCACGCCGGTGATCGTTCCCGTTTTCGCCGATATCCGGCCCCTCACATCGGTCGAGGCATGCCGGTTTTTGAGCGTCCCGTCCATTCCCGCGACGGGGAGACTGGCCAGGAATCTCCCGAAGGTGCCCTGCCTGCGGTATTGATCGGTGAGCACCATGGTGATGTCGCCGGGGGTCACGGCGTTGTACCAGGAGACGCCCGAACCGTCGGCGAGGATGGTGGAGCCGGAATCGATGCCGGCTCCACCGAGATATGCGGCGACCGCCCTGAGCCCGGTCTTCGCCGATCCGGGCGGACCGGCGGTTTCGGCGCCCAAGATCTTCAGGAGGTTCTCTGCGGCGATGTTGTCGCTGATTTTATTCACCCGGTCGAGGACCGCTACGAGAGGCCGTTCCGTCCTGCCGAGGAAGACCGGGCCCCCCACCGCGCCGGGAC
>DATEDB010000269.1:0-5229 GCA_035286625.1 Bacteroidota bacterium | reverse complement strand
CCTCCTACATCCCCGTCGGCATCGGCGCGGAGTATTACGTCAACGAAAACTCCGCCTTCGGCCTGACCGCCTCATATAATTTTACGATGACCGACAACCTCGACGATATCCAGCTCGAAGGGAACGATAACTTCTGGGGCGTGGCGATCCAGGTCTTCGGGTTCATCAATTCCCGAAACAACGACCTCGACGGCGACGGTTTGTTGAACGACGAGGAGAAACGTCTCGGAACCGATCCGTTGAATCCCGACACCGACGGTGATGGGCTGAAGGACGGGGAGGAAGTGAAAGTCTATAAAACCGACCCGTTGAACCCCGACACCGATGGCGACGGACTCACCGACGGCGAAGAGGTGTTCAATTATAAAACCAACCCTCTCGATCCCGATTCCGACCACGACGGGCTGCAGGACGGGTACGAAGTCCACACGTCGTACCAGATGAGCAGGGGGTTGAACGATGTGCTGTTCGGCGGCATCCGGGGACTCGATATCAGGCGGATCCTCGACCTCTCGGGGCAATTTTCGGACGGTGGCGCTGAAACCCAATTGATGGCTTCACTCGCCGGCGGTCCGTTGACGATGACCCGGCAGAGAACCCAGCGGGTCACCACCGATCCGCTGAACCCCGACACCGACGGCGACGATCTCACCGACGGCGAAGAGGTGAACACCCACAGGACGCATCCCCTGAAAACCGACACCGACGGGGACGGACTCACCGACGGCGACGAAGTCAGAAAACATCACACGGATCCGCTGAACCCGGACACCGATGGTGACGGCCTTTCCGATGGCGACGAGGTACTGAAATATCACACGAATCCGATCAATGTCGACAGCGACGGCGGCGGCGTGCCGGACGGCAGGGAAATCCAGCTCGGTCTCAACCCCCTGGATCCCTCCGACGATGTGCCGATCATCAAGGTCGGCGAGAGGATCATCCTCGAAGGGGTGAACTTCGAAACCAACAAATCGACGCTTCTCCCGGGGGCCAGGTCGATCCTCGACCAGGTAGCCAACAGCCTGCTGGGAAATCCCGACGCGGAGGTCGCCATACACGGACACACCGATAACGTCGGCGGCGCCAAATACAACCAGGATCTCTCACTGCGCCGGGCCGAGAGCGTGAAGGACTATCTCGTCAGCCGGGGCATCGCGGCGTCCAGGATGTCCACCAGGGGGTACGGATTCACCAAGCCGATCGCCGACAACGGCACCGCGCAGGGCCGGGCGAAAAACCGCCGCATCGAGTTCGTCCGCATCAAGTAAATTTCAAGACGGCTGTCTCTTCCCTCCCGGGTTTCCATTTGAAACGCCGGGTTTTTTTTGCTATTCTTGACGATTTATTTTACTTTGTCGTCGTCTGAAAAACCTTTATTTTCCCATGGCCACCCCGCAAGAAGTCGTCATCGTCGGCGCATGTCGTACCCCCATCGGCGCTCTGGCGGGATCTCTCAGCTCGATCACCGCCCCGCGGCTCGGGGCGATCGCCATCAGGGAATCACTCCGGCGTTGCGGAATCCCTGCTTCGGACGTCAATGAGGTCATCATGGGTTGCGTCCTCAGCGCCGGAGTCGGACAGGCCCCCGCGCGCCAGGCGGCCATTTTCGCGGGCCTGCCCGACACCGTCGAGACGATGACCGTCAACAAGGTGTGCGGTTCCGGTCTGAAGGCCGTGATGCTGGCCTCCCAGGCGATCATGCTCGGGGATGCGGAGATCGTGATCGCCGGCGGCATGGAAAGCATGTCGAACGCACCTTATATACTCGACAGGGCCCGCTCGGGGTACCGCATGGGGCACGGGACGCTCATCGACTCGATGATCAGGGACGGCCTCTGGGACGTGTACGACGACATTCACATGGGGATTGCCGCCGATCTCTGCGCGAAGAACTGTTCGGTGTCCAGGGAGGCGCAGGACGAGTTTTCCGTGACAAGTTATCAGCGGGCGATCGAAGCTCAGAAGAAGGGGTATTTCCGTGACGAGATCGTCCCTGTGGAGATCCCCCAGAAAAAAGGGCCCGCCGTCACCGTGACCGAGGACGAGGAACCGTCGAGGGTCAAATTCGACAAGATCGCCGGCCTCCGGCCGGCCTTCCAGAAGGACGGGACGGTCACGGCCGCCAACGCGTCAAAAATCAACGATGGTGCCGCCGCGCTTGTCCTGACGTCGGGGGAAAAGGCCGGGGCGCTCAAACTTCCGGTACTGGCGCGTATCCGGGCATTCGGATCGGCGGCGCGCAAACCGGTGGAGTTTACCACCGCCCCGGCGGACGCGATACCGAAGGTATTGCGCAGGTCAGGCCTGACGGAGCGGGACATCGACCTGTTCGAAATCAACGAGGCGTTCGCGGTCGTGAACCTCGCGGTCAACAAGATGCTGGGTCTCGACACAGCAAAGATCAACGTGAACGGCGGGGCGATCGCCCTCGGCCATCCGATCGGCGCCAGCGGGGCGAGGATCCTCGTCACCCTGCTGTACGCGATGCGACGTCTCGATAAAAAACGCGGGATGGCGGCCATCTGCATCGGTGGCGGCGAAGCGAGCGGAATGATCCTTGAACGATAATCTCCCCGGGAGGAATTCATGCAGGTAAAAAATGTCACCGTGATCGGGGCGGGAACAATGGGAAACGGCATCGCCCACGTCTTTGCCCAGCACGGCTACGCCGTGACGCTGAACGACCTGCGCGAAGACCTCATCGGCAGGGGCATC
Source organism: Bacteroidota bacterium (assembly GCA_035286625.1). GTDB lineage: Bacteria > Bacteroidota > Ignavibacteria > UBA10030 > SZUA-254 > SZUA-254. The sequence continues at coordinate 2,511 of DATEDB010000269.1, read as the reverse complement.
GCCACGATCGGGGGCAACCTCGACAGGCAGATCAAAAAGGGGCTGGTCACGGAAGCCGATAAAAGCCGGATCCTCTCCGCCCTGGTCAGCGAGACCGATCTGGACCGTGCTGTGTGTAAGGCCGACCTGGTGGTGGAGGCGGCTACGGAAAACTGGGAGATCAAAAAAGGGATTTTCAAGCGGGTGTCCGCCCACGCTCCCCCAGGGTCGATCCTCGCATCGAACACCTCCTCTATTTCGATCACCGAGATCGCGGCCATCACCGACAGGCCGGCCAAGGTGGTCGGGATGCACTTTATGAACCCCGTTCCCGTGATGAAACTGGTGGAGATCATCAGGGGTCTCTCGACCGATGACGAAACGACCGCGACGGTCCTGGAGCTTGCGCGAAAACTCGAGAAAACTCCCGTGGAGGTGAATGATTATCCCGGCTTCGTGGCGAACCGCATCCTGCTCCCGATGATCAACGAGGCCGCGTATTGCGTGATGGAAGGGGTGGCGACGGCCGAATCGATCGATACCGTGATGAAACTCGGGATGAACCACCCGATGGGACCGCTCGCGCTTGCGGATTTCATAGGGCTCGACGTCTGCCTGACGATCATGAACGTCCTGCACGAGGGGCTGGGCGATCCCAAGTACCGCCCCTGTCCGCTGCTGAAAAAAATGGTGGCGGCCGGCCGGCTCGGGAAGAAATCGGGCAGGGGCTTTTATACATATTCCTGATACTCATTATCCCCGCAGACGACGATGAATTTCGATTTTACCGAAACCCAGCAAATGATCAGGGAGACCGCCAGGAAGTTCGCCGAAGAGGAACTGGCGCCGGATTCCATCGAACGGGACGAAAAGGAAGAATTCCCCCACGGGGGGATCAAGAAACTGGGGGAGCTGGGATTCATGGGCATGATGGTTCCGGAGGAATACGGGGGCGCAGGCCTCGACATGGTCAGCTACATCCTCGCCCTCGAAGAAATCTCCCGGGTCGATGCCTCGGCCGGCGTCATCATGTCGGTCAATAATTCCCTGGTCTGTTTCGGCCTGAACGAATGGGGTAACGATTTTCAGAAGGAGAAATATTTGAAACCCCTCGCCTCGGGCAATGCGCTGGGGGCATTCGCCCTCTCAGAACCCGAAGCGGGGAGCGACGCCTCCAATCAGAGGACCACCGCCACCCGTGCCGGGGAACATTACCTTCTCAACGGAACAAAAAACTGGATCACCAACGGCTCGAACGCCGATTACGTTCTCGTGATGGCCACGACCGACCGCGCGCAGGGGTCGCACGGGATCAGTACGTTCATCGTGGAAAAGGGGATACCGGGGTTTTCCATCGCGAAAAAAGAGAAAAAGCTGGGGATACGCAGTTCCGACACGGTCTCGCTCTCGTTCCAGGATTGCCGCGTCCCCGCCGGGAACAGGGTGGGGGATGAGGGTTTCGGATTCAAATTCGCGATGCAGACGCTCGACGGCGGCCGGATCGGGATCGCAGCGCAGGCCTACGGGATTGCAGCGGCCTCACTCGATGCGGCATTACGGTATTCTCAGCAGCGAAAGGCGTTCGAGAAACCCATTTTTGAATTTCAGGCCATCCAGTTCAAACTGGCCGAAATGGCAACAAAAGTCGACGCCGCCCAACTCCTGATCCTGAAGGCGGCAATGTTGAAGAAGGATCGGATGCCGTACGGCAAGCATGCCGCGATGGCGAAACTCTTCGCCTCAAAAATTGCCGTGGAATGCGCGCTTGAGGCTATTCAGATACACGGCGGTTACGGATATGTGAGAGAGTATCTCGTTGAGCGTTACCTCAGGGACGCGAAAATCACTGAGATCTACGAAGGAACATCCGAAATTCAACATCTGGTAATCGCCCGGTCCCTTTTAAAGGAGTGATCCTTCCAGCATCCCCGCAGACTCCCTGTAATATCCGGGGTCATCGATCCCCTTTTTCACTCTTTTTTACATGTTTTCTCTACGGGACATTATAAAATAGATTGTCTACCCACCGGCCGTCCATCACCGTACCCTCAAATTAACCATCTAATGTATGCCCGTAAAAAATGGCGAATTTGTTAAGTTTGAGCCATTTTTAGTACTTAAGCGACTCAGTTGAATGATCGCCTAAAAAAAACTTGACAAACACTTTTTTTTTGCCTATAATCTCACCGTTCATTTTTGACGTCCGGGAGACAGTTCAAAGATGGACGGAAAATGAGGATATGTGTCATATTTGTCTTAATTCACAAATTATCAATAATTAAAAAGGGATTCACATGAAAAGACTGCTTTTGGTTGGTTTGATCACACTTGTCGCCTTCGGCGTGACCTACGCCGGCGGCGAGAGGATGACAAATCAGGGCACGCACTCACTGAACTTCCTGATGAATGGACTCGGTACCTTCGGAGTCATGGGATTCCCGGCCGGTACAGTGAACGGAAACTGGATGTACGGGTTCGGCGGAGCGTATTTCATTCAGACGGATCTGGCCATCCGGGCGGGTGTTACGTTTA
>DATEDB010000268.1:0-3705 GCA_035286625.1 Bacteroidota bacterium | reverse complement strand
GTCTTTTTCGCCTTTTTCCAGGACGGTGAAATCGAAGAAGGCGTAGTTCGCCTCGAGGATCCAGGCGTCAGACAGGTAATAATTGAAAGCGATTTCCGTTCCCCTCTCCGTCACCCTCCCAGCGTTGCTGTAGGACCATATCGTCCGCTTGACGGTGTCCCCCGGGAGGGTGACCGCCTCGGGGTAATCGGGATGCACGTTGGGGGCGAGGTCTGTGATGAAATCGCGCAGGATGTTGTAGTACCCGTCCACCGTCACGAAGAGGTCGCTCCACAATATCCCCTTGTACCCCAGTTCGAACCCCGTGATCTTCTCCACCCTCAGATACTGGTTTCCCATGTAGAGCGAGTATGACTTGATCCCCGTGTTGGGGTTGGTCACCGTCCGGGGGACGTGCAGGAACAGTTCCGAGTGGTTGGGGGACTGGAAGGCCTGGTTGAATGTGGCGCGGAAGGAATTGTTTCTGTCGGCGGACCAGACGACGGCCAGCTTGGGAGAGAAGCGGCCGTCGTGCAGTGTGCTCCTGTCCCACCGCGCCGCGCCGGTGAACTTGAGCGCCGGGGTGGCGGTGAACTCCAGCTGGGAATACACGCCCGTCATATTGTCGTCGTGGGGATCCACCATCAGCGTCCCGTCGGTATTGATGTGCTGGTAACGGAACGAGGCCCCGCCAATCAGATAAAAATTGTCGTTGATGACCCCGGTCCTGTATTGGGCCTCCGCCTGGTTGATGAGGGATTTCTCTACCAGGGGCAGCCCCGTCGATAGAGAAATCTGCGGTTCGACGGAGTTCCTCCCGGCCACCCACGCCTGCGCGTAGAATTTATCATTCGAATAGTTGATTCGTCCCCAGGGCTTCAGGGCTTTGGGGACCTGCACGCGCCCGATCCCGGTGACGAAAACCTCGTTTTCCACCTGCGTCGAGCCTCCTTCGATGGTCGCCGTCGCCCCGCCTTCCAGGGCCCTGTCGATTCTCATCGAACCGTACGTGGACGCGATCAGCCCGGGGAGAAGGTCGGTCTCCTCGTTGTTGAGGTACGGGTCCATCGGGTATTCGAAATTGCGGTTTTTCCTTGATTGCGACCAGCTTCTGCCCTGTGAGCGGCCCAGGTTCGCGCGGTAACTCCAGCGGTCCCTGACCGCCGCGTACCGGATGTCGGTGCGGAACGTTTCGCGCTCGCCGCCGGCGAGGGTGACCTTGGTGCCGGTGTTTTCGCTCGGTGGGGGGGTCATGATATTGATCACGCCGTTAAAGGCGTTGGCCCCGTAGAGCGCAGAACTCGGACCGCGGATCAGTTCGATCTTGCCGAGGTCTTCGATGGGCACCGACAGGCCATTCCACTCCTGCGCGCCGAGGAAGGCGATCGCGAGGTCGCGCCCGTCGAGCAGAACGATGAGGCGCCTGTTGAGCGAGCTGTTGAACCCCCTCGTGTTCACATTGAAATCCTGCAGTCCGCTCTGGACGATGTCCACCCCGGGCTGCGACTCGAGGAGTTTCGGCATCTGCCCGTTCCCCCCCAGAAGCTGTATCTGGGCCGGCTCCAGCACGGAGACTGCGGACGGGGCTTCGGTCAGGCGCTCTTTCCTGAAGGAGGCGCCGTAGACCACCACCTCGTTGATGGAAACCTCCGATTCGACGAGGGAAATGTCGAGCGCGGTCGTTCCGTCGGCGGCGATGGAAATGTTCATCACGGCGGGTTCGAAGCCGATGAGGGAGGCGCGGACATCGTAGACCCCTCCCGGTATGCCGTCGATGGAATAGCCCCCGTCGGGACCGCTCGAGGTGCCAAGCGTCGTCCCGTCGAGCCTGATGTTGACCTGGGGCAGGGGGTCGTCGGAGTTGCGGTCGGATACCCTTCCCCTGAGCGTGCCCGCGGCCGCGGCTGCGGCAAGGCAAGCCATCAGCGCGAGAATGACGGAAATGGTTCTCATGAACCCCTCAATTCTATCATGCCTGTCATGATGAACGTGGTTCTTCGTGCCCCGAAACGGGAAAGGCCGTACGATGTCCCCGCACGGCCTTTCATGTGTAGAAATCACATATCAGAAATTCCAGTCCTTCAGGACCCTGAAGTGCCCGATGTTCTCGGTATCTTCGGCGATCAGGAGCTGGACGGGTCCGAAGATCCTCTGCAGCCATAATTTCGAGGTTGTGGCGTTGTCCACGACGATCGTCCCGTTGAGCGTAATCCGCCTCCAGGTCCGGAAGCGTACGGTCTCGTGTGTGCCGTGGGCGGCCGCGCTGTCGGTGATGACCTCCCCAGCCTCCACCTCGCCGAAGATCTGCAGGCGGATGGTGGACGCCGTGGAGTCCGTGTACGTCGAATCGAACGCGGTCCACGAACCGCCGATGCCCACCTCGGGCCTGGCGATCGGGATGGACCGCACCGTGTCGGTGCGGTTGATGCCGAATGCCCGGAAGAAGGGTCCGAGCGTCTGCAGAAAGAAAAATTCACCCGTGATGTTGTTTTTCAGTATCACAAGGTTGCGCGCGACGAGGATTTCGCCGATCGACGGATGGACCAGCCGCGTGGAGTCGATGATCACGGTCGATCCCGGCAGGGGCCCGGCCGGGCCGATGGTCCAGACGGTCTGGTACCGGTTCGACGGGTCCGGGAAGATGGTGCCTGTGCTCGGCGCGATCGCGTAACCGCCGTATGTGTACTTGTTGCCCATGACCAGGGGAAAGAGGTCGGCGGTGATGGCGCCGGTGACCACAATGGTAATAGTGGCCGAGGCCGATGCCGCGTCGCCCACCGTCACGGTGGTGAACCCGCCGGACACGCCATGGATGTTGAGACTGCCTCCGGCGACGCTGGTCGTTGCGACAGTTGTATCGGAGGCGGCCGTGATCGAGTATGGCGTCGTCCCGCCCGAAATCGTAACGATGATGTCGCCGTTCGGCGCGACCGAGACGCTCACCGAGCTGACGTTGAACCCGGGGGGTACGGATACTGTATCTTCGGTGCAGCCCGGAATAAGAAACAAAACGAGCGCGGTAAAAATGGCGCAGGCGATGAAGGTCTTTTTCATGGTGTCGGTTCCGTTAGTGTGGAGTCGTGGGATGGTGGGAAGATACAATTTGAGGATCTGAGTTGCAACCCCCTCAGACCGGGAAATGAGTCCGTTCATTGCATATCAGGACCGATCTTGCTACATTGACGCGACTTCTCGCGGTCTCTTCATGAAAACACTCCTCCTTGACGGAAATTCCCTCACCACGGGCGATGTCCTCCGGGCCTCGGCGCACGGGCTGAAAGCCGGCCTTGCGGCAAAGGCGAAAAACCGGATGCGGGCGTCACGCCGGATGGTGGAACGCTGGGTCGACAGGGGTGAGGCGATCTACGGGGTCAACACCGGATTCGGGGAGATGTCCACGGTCCGCATCGGCCGCAGCAACATCGAACAGCTTCAGCTCAATCTCATCCGGAGCCACTCCGCCGGCGTGGGCGATCCGTTGCCGGACGCGATCGTCCGCGCGATGATGGTGCTGAGGGTGAACGCGCTCGCCAGGGGTTTCTCCGGGATCAGGGTCGAGACTGTTGAATCCCTCCTGCGAATGTATAACAACGACATCCTGCCCGTCATTCCATCCCGCGGGTCGATGGGTTCAAGCGGAGACCTCGCCCCGCTGTCGCACCTGGTGCTGGGAATGATCGGCGAGGGCCGGGTCAGATGGCGCGGCAGGGTGCTGCCCGCCGCCGG
>DATEDB010000267.1:0-4769 GCA_035286625.1 Bacteroidota bacterium | reverse complement strand
GCGCCGGCGATCAGCAGGTGCGGCATTTTCGACAGATCGTCCACGATGACGTCGCCCGAGATCCCCTTGCCGAGGGCGATCGGCAGGTAGCATGGCGATTCCCGGAATTTCTGGGCGTTGATCACCGACCTCAGGGAGACCATCGAGGGGTTCCTGTTGGGGATTTCAACCCCGACGGCGCTTTTCCCCGGGATGGGGGCGATGATCCTGATGCCCCGGGCGGCGAGCGCGAGGGCCAGATCATCCGCCAGGCTTACGATCCGGCTGATTTTCACACCAGAGGCCGGGACAAGTTCGTAGAGGGTGATGACCGGGCCGGGCGTGACGCTGACGCTTTCAATCTCCACGCCGAAACGCGCGAGCTTCGCGCGCACCAGTTCGGCGTTCGCTTCCAGCTCCTCCCTGTCGACGACGTCGCTCTGCCTGAGCGGGTCGAGCAACTCCACCGAGGGGAAGGCATAGTCGATTTCCTCGGCCCGATGCCGTTCGGCGGCGCCGGCGCCCCGCAGCGGTTTGCCTTCGTCGGTGTCGTACCCGCCCGGCCCCCGCGGCTGAATGTCGATCCGTACGGGGATACCCTCGTCGGCCGCACCCGGCCGGTCGGCGGCAAACGGCTCCGTCCGCGCATCGCCCGGGGTCTCATCCTCGCCGGAGTCCTGAAGCGGCGCTTCGTCTTCGTCACTGTCGATGCGGCGGTCATCGTCCTGCGGGGCCTCCCGCATGATGACGGGCTCCCGATCGCGAGCCCGGTCGTCCGCCCCGGCCACGGTGATTCCGCCGGAGTTCTTCTTTGCGAGTGCGACGATGACCCTGGACCATCCGCCCATTTTTTCAAGCGATTTTTTCAGGTCCAGGTCGATGATGAAAATCAGCGTCACCCCGATCCCCGCGGCCAGCAGGAGCAACGACCCGACCGTCCCCAGGAGACTCACCAGGATGCCGGCGGTGAACGCCCCCACCAGTCCGCTCCATTCTTTCGCGACCGATCCGGTCATGGTCGAGAGCGTTCCCATCAATGACGGCAGCAGGAGGGCAAAAATCAGTGTGTAGTCTGTGAGCAGCAGAGGCTTCGCCTTCTCCTGCCCCGAGAGCGCGACGACGCACCACAAGATGATGAGCGCCGGGAAGATCAGCGAGAAATATCCGATGGTAAGGTTGATGAAAAAATGGGCCGTGAACGCGCCCAGCAGGCCGAGTTTATTCCCCAGGCCCGAGACCGCCGCCCTCACGGTCTCATCGAAGGGTACCCGCAGCGCGTCGAATACCGAGAGGCGGTCGAGGTGCACCTCGTCGGCGTCGGAGTAGGAGAAGATGCTCAGGAGTATGAAAATCGAGAAGAGGATTCCGGCCGAATAGGCGAGGACGCGTCGACGTTCGGAAGACCTGCCGGCGGCCCGGTTCCTGGCCGGGGATGGTTTTTGAATATTTTTGGTTTTTTCAGACATGCTCTCGCGCGTCAGGGCCATCTACGACCCCCGCTTCTTCGGGACCGGCCTTTCCCGTGCGCCGGTGCCCGGCAGGGACAGCGCCGAACCCGCCGTGATTTTCAGGACCGTACCGGCAAGCTTCGGCAGGACCGGGACGGAGTCTGTGGCCGCGCAGACCTTCAGGTCGGCGCCGTGGCCGATCGACGCGAGGTATCGTCCGTGGTCGGAGTTCTTCAACATCTTCAGGACGGCCCTGCCGTGGATCCTGTCGAGACTCATGGCGGCGACCGCGCTGTCATTCCACGCGAAGTCGATGTCAGTCGCCGCGTCAAGCGTATTCAGCACCCGTCCGGCGCACACCGCGTCCTCCATCGAGAACGCATGTTCCTTCCCCGCGCAGATCACGATAAAATCTTCCCTGAGGCGCGCAAGAAAATCCACGATCCTGGAGAGGTTGACGAATCCGCCCACCACGAGGTTGCGCGCGTGCCTGCCTTTCACCACGGCGGCTGTCCCGTTGGTCGTTAAAAAAACAATGGTTTTTCCCCTGACCGCCTCGGGTGTGAACTCGAGCGGGGAGTTTCCCAGGTGGAACCCCTCGATCATCTTCGCGTTCCGCTCCCCCGCCTTGAGGGTCACCTCCCCCGACATCCCGGCCGCAATCCGGACGGCGCTTTCAATGTTATTCACGGGGATGATCTCCCTCGCGCCGTTGCTCAGGGCCACCGCGACGCTCGTTCCCGCCCGGAGGACGTCGAGGACGACGATGTTTTTGTCCTTGAGCTGGAGTTCTTCGAGGCGGAGAGATGAGAAGCAGACCTCGGCCTTCACCGCAAGTGTGCCCGTCATGGCCGCGAATTCACGAACGGGAGTTTCACAGTGGTGGCAGGCACCGCACGGTCCCGTATCATGACCTCAATCCGGTTGCCCGGCGACGAAAGCCCGGGGGGAAGATACCCCAGGCCGATACCGCGCTCGAGGGAGGGCGACATCGTCCCGCTTGTCACTTCGCCGACGGCTTCCGACCCGGCGTGCAGCCGGTAGCGCCGCCGTGGGACGGCCTTCGGCTCGTCGAGGAGGAAGCCGGTGAATTTCCTGGTGACGCCGGTCTGCCCGACCTGAACAAGCGCGTCCCTGCCGATAAACTCTCCCTTGTCCAGCCTGGCGACCCATCCCAGACCGGCCTCCAGGGGATTGGTCGTTTCGTCGATATCGTTTCCATAGAGGCAGAAACCCATTTCGAGCCTCAGGGTGTCACGGGCCCCGAGCCCCGCCGGCCGGATGCCGAACTCGACCCCGGCGGACATCACCGCGTCCCAGACCGCCTTCGCAGAGGCGGCCGACGAATCGAAATACAGTTCGAACCCCGCCTCGCCGGTGTAACCGGTCCTGGAGAGGAGCACTTTCACACCCGCGATCGTCGCCCTGGTCCAGGTGTAGTATTTCATCTCCGGGATGTCCGCATCGGCGATTTTCCGGAGAGTTTCAGGTGCGCGCGGCCCCTGTACGGCCAGGAGCGACGTATCCGCACCGGCGTCCCGCACCTCGACCCGGGAGCCGGCGGCCGCCGAACGGATCCACATCAGGTCTTTTTCCGTGTTGGAGGCGTTCACAACAAGCATGAAACTTTCGCCGAGATGGTAGACCAGCAGATCGTCGATGATACCCCCGCCGGGCGTGCACATGACAGAATACTGCACACCCCCGCACGCGATCCTCGTAATGTCATTGGTGGTGATTTTCTGGACGAAGGCCGCGGCACCCGGTCCGGACACCAAGAATTCCCCCATGTGCGAAACATCGAACAGGCCCACCGCGGTGCGCACGGCACGGTGTTCGGCGATGATCCCGGTGTAGGAGACGGGCATCAGGTAACCGCCGAACTCCACGATCCGGGCGCCGAGAGACCGGTGGATTGGCAGGAAGGGGGTTTCTTTCGGTGTGTGCATCTGTACAGCGGTCGGCATCGTCGGTGGCTTCAAACTGGGCGATATCTCCCGAGGCCGGTGGATGTTATCGACCGGTCTTCTTCCAGTCGGCGAGGAAGCGTGCCAGCCCGATGTCCGTCAGCGGATGTTTGAGGAGCTGTGTCAGGACCTTGTAGGGCATCGTCGAAATGTGCGCGCCCATCGTCGCCGCCTCCACGACGTGGAGGGGATGACGGACGCTGGCGACGAGGACCTGGGTCTCGTACTGGTAATTCCAGTAGATCGTCAGGATTTTCTGGACGAGCTCCATCCCCGCCTCGCTGACGTCGTCGAGCCTGCCGACGAAGGGGCTGATGATGTGCGCGCCGGCCTTTGCCGCCAGCAGCGCCTGGTTGGGGGAGAAACAGAGCGTTACGTTCGTGCGGATCCCTTCGGCCTTGAACGTTTTGACGGCGCGCAGTCCGTTCTCCGTCAGGGGCACCTTCACAACGATGTTGTCGTGGATCTTCGCCAGGTCCCTCCCCTCCTTCAGCATGCCGTCCACCTCGGTCGAGATGACCTCCGCGCTGATGTCCCCGTCGACCAGGGCGCAGATCTCCTTCAGCAGTTCTTTGAAATCCTTCCCCTCCTTCGAGACCAGGCTCGGGTTGGTGGTCACGCCGTCGAGGATGCCCATCGATGCGGCGCTCCTGATCTCCTCGAGGTTTGCGGTGTCTATGAAAATTTTCATCGGTCGCGGGGGTTCTATCGTTTGAACTGATCGGTGATGTCCTTCTGCTGCCTGGGCGAGAAAAACCTGAACTCGGAGGCGGCGAGCTTGGGGTCGGCGTCCACGGAGATCAGGAGCATGTACCTGAACATCCATTTCCGCACGCGGTTCAGCCGGCCTTCCAGGAGGAAATCCGCCAGCGAGGGATGGACGTACAGCTGGAGCCTGAACTCTTTCGTCTCCGCCTTGAAGCGGCGGACGCCGCGTTCGATCGCGGTGAGGACGCTCGAGCGGGACTGCACAAGCCCGCCCCCGCCGCAGACCGGGCAGGGTTCGCTGAAGCTGTGCAGGATGCTCTGGCGGATCCTCTGGCGCGTGATCTGCACAAGACCGATCTCGGTCATCGGCAGGACGGTCACCTTGGCGCGGTCCTTGCGGAATTCCTTCCGGAGTTCATCGTACACTTTTTTCCGGTTCCGCTCATCGTCGAGGTCGATAAAATCGGCGACGATGATACCGCCCAGGTCCCTCAGCCGGATCTGCCGGCAGATTTCACGCGCGGCCTCGAGGTTTGTCCTCAGGGAGTTGAGTTCCTGTTCCCGCTTCGCCGCGTACCGGCCGCTGTTGATGTCGATGACCACCATGGCCTCGGTCTGCTCGATGATCAGGTAGCCTCCGCTTTTCATCCAGACCTTCGGGCTGAGG
>DATEDB010000266.1:0-5569 GCA_035286625.1 Bacteroidota bacterium | reverse complement strand
TGATTGAAACCTGCCGGGGGCGGGGGGCGAGACGGGAGACGGCCACCCGCCGTGCATACCTGCCCCCCGGGTCGCTCAGATCGATATCCCGTTCACCATATTCGATCCGCAGGTATCCGGGAAAACTTACCATAAACAGGGGGAAGCCCTCCGCCGGGTCGATCTGAAAATCCGCATCGGTGACCATGTGTCCCTCTGTTTTCCTGATTTTAAGGAGTGGACCTGACGATATGCTGAATAACTCATCTGAGGCGGATTGACGGATGAGTGACCGGAGAAAATGCCTGATGGAACCTTTGAACGCGATCTCCCGGTTGGCTGTCCATAAGGCCGACTCATCCGGATCCCCGGGACGAAGCCGCGTAAAATATGGATAGATCAGGAAATGACCATAATCTTTCGCCGTGTTCCACACGAACTCGGCGATGATGATGTTCACCATGTAGCCAAGCGCCCTGTTTTCGACTCTGATAACGCTGTCGGAGCGCGCGAGGAGGGTGTCGTTATTCAGCTCGAACTCGAGAACTCCCGGGTTCACTATCCGGCATTGTTCCGAAAATGCCGAATGCCCGATGAACGCCCGTGTGAATAACTGCAAATTCTTCGACCATTCGAGATCGGGCGTGGAGGTGATGACGACCGGTTCGGATTCAAGGACCGCAGGCGCAAGCGATACATCGATGAGGAGAAAATCCCCGGGCAGAAGAGTGATCCGCTGACTGTGTCGGGCGAAGCCCACCCGCGACATGATCAGGTCGAACACACCGAGCTGGGATGTAGTCAGGGCGTAATATCCCGACGAGTCGGTGGATGTGCCGGTGGTCGTATACGAGAGGTACACGTTGACATTCTCAAGGGGTTCCCCCGTTTCGGAGTTCGTGATGCGGCCGGTGACTGCCTGGCCCGGGGGATCCGGCCCCGCCATCGGGCCGTCCGGGAAACCGGACAGGAGGAAAAGAATGATGCACGATAATTTCCACATGTCGATTAATGGGCCGTGAAGCTGATACGCTCATCTCCCGAGGGGGTTGAAATGATAAACTCATAGACGAATGTGAATTCCCTGCCTCCCGTTTCCGGTTTTGCCGGTTGCTGAAATCCGGGAAGCGGAAAGACCATAAATCCGTCAACTCCGCTCTCCGGAAAAATCCTGTATCGGCCCAGCACGCCGCCATGAGCGCACTTGTCGTATATCGTTTTGAGAAATCTCGGGTTGACGCCCGCCGGATGTTCCGTCGGATTCAGCCATCCCAAAAAGGGGATCGGTGGATACCCCATCGTGCCGCTCGCCTGCAGATCGAACCTGAATGCCTAGTCGATGAACAGAGTGCTCTGCGTGGACATCACCTTAAGCGTCCGCTCCACCGCGCGCGGCCTGAAATTCCGTGCGGCCATGCCGGACAATGCGATTGTATCGAACCATGCGGGGTCGGTTCTGACGTTCTCATAGATCTTCTTCCCTCCTGTGATATTCAACCTGATATCGCGCTTGGCGTCGAAGACAAGTGTGTCGGTTGATCCGTTATAGATGAGGAGCCACAGCCGGATATATTTTTCACCACCGAAAAGCGTGGTGTCAAGGGCGAACATGTACATCGCCTTTTCCGTAAACAGGATGCCGACGGGGATTTCCGTCTCCGAACCGTACGCGCACCAGGATCGTTCACCCCCTTTTGGGAAGAATACCGGTGGTCCGACCGGTCCTGGTACAGCCTCCCCCTCGATATCTATTCCGGACGTCTGAACGGGCCGGGCAGTCATGAAAATGTTGAGCCTGAGAGAATCGGCATCGTCGACTGTTAACTGAAGTTGGGTCCGAAAGTAGCCCACGCGCGAGACGATGATCTTATAATCCCCTCCGGGTAGAGCCGGCAGGGCGAAACGTCCATCCCGTCCGGAGGATGTACCGATCCCGCTGTGAGGAATGAAGATGACAGCGTTTTCGACCGGTTGGCCATCGGAGGAATCTTTAATTGTGCCTGTAATAACCCCCCGGTTGTGTGGTTGTGATTGTGCTTCCGGGGCAGTGAACACCACGAGGATGATGACACAACACATGGCGCTGATCAGTGACTGGATGCTCACGGCACTCCCGGTCGGTGGAAGGGAATCACCGGAAAGTAGGAAATACGGGAGCATGAGTCAAGGTCGATATTGATACTTAATCACGATCTTCTTACATTGGATGACCTCATCAGGTTTTCCGCATTTTTCCCATATTTTTTCAAGAATTTGGAGAATTCTATGGCTGTGAAAGTTGGCATCAACGGGTTCGGCCGCATCGGGCGCAACGTGTTCCGCGCCGGGATCGGCTCGCGCGAATTTGAAATCGTCGCCGTCAACGACATCACCGACGCGAAGACGCTGGGACACCTCCTGAAATACGATTCGGTCATCGGGAACCTTTCCGGCACCGTGGAAGTGAAAGACGCCACCATCGTGGTGAACGGAAAAGGCCTGAAGGTCCTCTCGGAACGAGATCATACGAAACTCCCCTGGAAGGATCTCGGCGTGGACGTCGTCATCGAATCGACGGGGCTCAAGCATTTCACAGACGGCGACGCGGCCCGTCAGCACATCGCCAACGGCGCGAAAAAGGTCATTATCAGCGCGCCGGCGAAACAGCCCGACATCACCATCGCCATGGGGGTCAATGACGGGATGTACGATCCGAAAAAACATCACGTCGTATCGAACGCCTCGTGCACGACCAACTGCCTCGCCCCGGTCGCGAAGGTCCTCCAGAAGACTTTCGGCGTCAAGAAGGGGTTGATGACCACCATTCATTCGTATACCAACGACCAGAAACTGCTTGACCTCCCGCATTCGGACCTCCGCAGGGCGCGCGCCGCGGCGCTGAACATGATCCCGACGTCCACCGGGGCGGCGAAGGCCATCGGCCTCGTCATTCCCGAGCTGAAGGGAAAACTCGACGGGGTGGCCATCAGGGTGCCCACGCCGAACGTTTCGCTTGTGGACCTGGTCATCGAATCCGAAAAACCGGGGACGAAAGAGTCCGTGAACGCCGCATTCAAAGAGGCGGCGGCCGGGGCGATGAAACATATCCTCCAGTACACGGACGAACCCCTGGTCTCCAGCGATTTCAGGGGCAACCCGCACTCGGCGATTTTCGACGCGGGACTCACCTACAGCATGGATACGATGATCAAGGTCGGCGCCTGGTACGATAACGAATGGGGATATTCCAGCCGGGTCATCGACCTGCTGAAAAAAATCATCGCCTCGCTCGGTTAGCCTTCGCCGGCCGGCGGGTGGCCGGTGTGCGGGATCGGTTCCGGGGCGGTCGGAGCCCCGGAGGCAGTTACACGACAGCATCCATGAAGAAAAAATCAATCGACTCGGTGGACGTCCGCGGCAGGCGAGTCCTCGTCCGGGTGGATTTCAACGTCCCGATGAAATCCGGCGCGATCACCGATGACATGCGCATCAGGGAATCTCTCCCGACAATCCGGCGCATAGTTTCGGGAGGCGGGAAGGCGATCCTCATGAGCCACCTCGGCCGCCCGAAAGGGAGACCGAAACCGGAATTTTCCCTCGAACCGGTGGCCAGGCGGCTCGGGGAGCTGCTCGGGCATGATGTGGCGTTCGCGCCCGATTGCGTCGGGCCGACGGCCGCGGCGGCGGTCTCGGCACTGAAAGAGGGGGGTGTGCTGTTGCTGGAAAACCTGAGATATCACCCGGAAGAAGAGGCGAACGACCCGGGGTTTTCCAGGCAGCTCGCAGAGCTGGGGGATTTATATGTCAACGACGCATTCGGGACCGCCCACCGCGCTCATGCCTCGACCGAGGGGGTTACGCATGTTCTTTCTCCGGCGGTGGCGGGTTACCTGCTGATGAAAGAACTTGAGTTCCTGGGGAAGGCGGTGGAAAATCCCGTCCGGCCGTACGTCGCAATCATCGGCGGAGCTAAAATTTCGGGTAAAATAGACGTGATCACGCATCTGCTACATAAGGTGGACTCCCTCCTGATCGGGGGCGGAATGATGTTCACGTTTTACCGCGCTCAGGGGCTGGATGTGGGGAAATCGCTCGTGGAGGAGGATAAAATCCCCCTTGCGGCCGAAATATTGAAAACCGCGGCCTCGAAAAAAGTGCGTTTTTTACTCCCGGTGGACTGTGTCATCGCCGAGAAGTTCGAAAATCAGGCAAAACGACAGACCGTCCCGGTGAACCGCATCATCCCGGGTTGGATGGGTCTTGATATTGGCGACGAAACCATTAAATTATATGATACGGAACTGAACAGTGCAGCGACGGTCGTCTGGAACGGTCCGATGGGGGTTTTCGAGATGGAGAATTTTGCAAAAGGAACCGTCGCGGTGGCGAAAGCACTGGCCGTCAGGACAGCCGCAGGCGCCACCACAATCGTGGGAGGCGGCGATTCCGCGGCCGCACTGAACAAGCTCGGTTACGAGAAAAAAGTTTCACATGTATCGACAGGCGGGGGCGCCTCGCTCGAGTTTCTTGAAGGCAGAACACTCCCCGGCGTAGCGGCACTCACCGAAGCCTGAGTCTCTCAACAACACTGTCTGTATTTTTTCCACGATCGGAACACGGCGATGTCATACTATCGTTCCTCCGGCGGCGGTTATCAGCGCCCATCGATGTTCGGCGGCTTCAGCTTTTTCCCGCCGGTTATCAAGACCCTCCTGATCAGCAACGTCGCGGTGTTCGCCGCCATGTTGTTCTTCGGGCTATTCACCTTCGACGGCACGTCACTCACACAGATGATCGGCCGGGTGTTCCCCCTCTATCCGATCGGCAAGGGCTTCCAGATCTGGCAACTCGTCACCTACCTGTTCATGCACGGCAGTTTCATGCACCTGCTGTTCAACATGTTCGCCCTCTGGATGTTCGGCCTCGAACTCGAAAACGAGTGGGGGTCGAAAAAATTCCTGACGTATTACCTCCTCTGCGGCGTCGGCGCGGGGTTTTCCAACCTGTTCATCGGGCCGCTTTTCGGTCCGGCGGCCCCGACTGTGGGGGCGTCCGGCGCCATTTACGGCGTCCTGCTCGCCTTCGGGATGATGTACCCCGACCGGCCGATCTTCGTGTATTTCCTTCTCCCGATCAGGGCGAGATATTTCGTGCTGATCTACATCGCCCTTGAACTCTACGCGGGTGTGTCCTCGACGAGCGACGGTGTCGCACATTTCGCACACCTCGGCGGGGCGGCGGTCGGATTCATCTACATCCTCTGGGACCAGAAGCGTTTCCCCTTCCAGGACTTTCTCTCCCGTCAGACAGAACGGTATGTGCCCACCGAAAAAGTGAACGAGTACTCGGCCGGAAACCGCGGGCGCGTCTACGACGCGAAATACTACGACGTCCACGATCGCGACAGCAAGATCTCGCAGGCCCGCATCGACGAGATTCTGGATAAAATCAGCCAGTCCGGGTACCAGAGCCTCTCCGATGCGGAAAAAAAGCTCCTGTTCGACGCCAGCAAGAAACTCAACTGAACCCCACGGGTCGCCCCCGGCAGTCCGCTCCCGTACCGGACGGAGTGTGTCCGTCCCGTATCCCCCGGCGTCACGGGTTGCTTCTG
>DATEDB010000265.1:0-7594 GCA_035286625.1 Bacteroidota bacterium | reverse complement strand
AGGGGCGTGCGGTTGAAGATATACATCTCGTAGCATGTCTCGATTTTGGACGTCCATTTCAGCTTATAGTCGAAATCCCCCCACATGAGGTTATACCGTGAAATACCGCGCTCCATATATGAGCTCAACTCCCTTGTGAGGAGATGATTCCCGGGGGATAAGTCGCGAAACGCGCTATCATAGCTTGCCCTGAGGGACTCGACAGAATTTCCGTACCGGATACTCAGGTTGAACGCGATCTCTTTGCCATCCTTCCCGAGAAACCAGAGTTCCAATCCTCCAAGCGCGATTGCGGCCCTGACCTGCCACCCGGTAGACGCCATGACTTCGGACCTCGACAGGCCGACGCCACCAGACGCTTTCCAGCTGTGCGATTCGATGTCCGCCATCCTCCCGAGCAGTGAAGGGACATCCCCGGAGGATGTGACCTCGGTGACGGTGTAACCGCCCTCCCTGCGGATGGCATTTTCCATGCGCCGGATGTTTTTACGGTGCGTCGGACTGAGGCTTTTGAGGTATGTCTCCATCTCGCCGGGCAGGTCGATGACCGCGTTCGCGAAAACCGGCCGGACGTGACATCCGAATCCTTCCGCTTTTGCCCAGGCGGAGAGCCGGTCCAGGGTTTGCGACCCCTCCGGGAGGGGGTGGAACCGTATATAATCCCACTCATCTCGTGACGCCGAAAGGTGAGCGGCGAAGGCATCGATCGGACGGTGGTCGCCCTGCCCGGAAAACATCTCAAGGGACGCGGAAATGTTTCTCGGGTTATACGCGTACATCCCCATCGTCATGAGCTCCAGGCGCCTGATGCGCAATCCCGCGAAACGGTTCGTGATCTTCACCAACGGGGCGATCCCTGTCAGGGCGTCCCCTTCTTCCGCCAGGAGGACGAGGAGCTCACGCCCCGGCGGACACTCCTGTTCCCACCAGCCTGTCATCCAATCGTGCGTGAGATACAGCGACGGGTGGGAACACCGGGAAACCAACCGGTTCCACCGGTTCCGCAGGGTCAGAAGTTCGGTTCCGGATGTGCATCGTCGGACTTCGATCACCCGCCCGGATTGACCGGGGGCGCGGATCGAACGGTGTGGGTGCGACGGTCCTTTGCCGGATGCCATGAGTGTTCAACCCCGCTGTTCTCCCGGGGTCGGTCGGGGTTTCCGCGATCCGGGCAGTAACGATCTGACGGCAGGGACAAATCGCTCTGAAATCCTCCACCTGAGGCCCTGTCGGAATGCTTGAAGAAGGAGAAAGACAATGATTTTAATGGACCGGCGGTCGTTGGGCCAGAATATGGCCTTGGCGAACGAGGTTACCTTTCCGCCGAGCTGGAACTTATAGTCCTCGTCGCCCCCCTGAAAATCGAATATCCTGTACCCGCGGTCGATGGCGTCGTGGATGACGTGCGCCAGGAGGACTTTTCCGGGACTCATGTGTAACAGTTCGTGGGTCCGGTCGAGACCGCTCAGGTAGAAACAACACTGATCGTGCATGAAAAACGCGTGCACCGCCGCGAACCTCTTACCGTCCTTTTTCAGGAAATAAAGTCTGGCGTATCCCCCGGGCATCAAATCCAGCGTGACGTTCCCCAGGAAAGTCGTGAACTCCCCGGACGAAAAATATCCTTTGACGCCGCGCGGACGCCACGAATCGGAGTGGAGACGGACGTAATCGGCGAACGCCGCGGGGTCTGGATTCTCGATCACCTCGATCTCGGCACCGGTTTTGAGAAGGTTTTTGGTTTTTCTGCGGATCGACTCGCGCTCATTGGAACTCAGCATTGCCAGGTATGCTTCCCAGCTGTCCGGCAGGTCCATCATGACCCGTTTGATCACCTGCGCGACGTAGCGGCTGCGCAGCCCACTCCCGCGAAGTTGACAAATCAGTTCGACCATCGGTTCGGAATCCGGCGGAAATCGGAAGAGGGAGAGGATGTCGAAACCGGGTGTGGCGAGCTGACGTGTCAGCTCGCCGGCGATGGCCCTGACCGACTCCGCGGACGATTCCGACCCGGCGAGAATTTTGTATTCACCGTATGTTTCGTACACCCCGATCATTCTGAGGCGGCCGAGGCTGACGCCGATCCCCCTGATGTTTTCCAGGTACAGGGGGAGGATTGCACTCAGGCGTCCGTCGATTCTCGAAGTGACGATATGAAGTCCGGCGCCGCGTTTACCATACACCTTCCACCAGTTCCAGCACCAGCTGAATGTCTGAAAGATCGTGCCTTTCGCCGAACAGTGCAGACGGGTCCAGTCGCTTTCAAGCGAGCGGAATTCCTCCTCCGAGGTGATGGTTTTCACCTCTGCAGCGATCATGGTTCCCGTGTCCGGAAATATATGATATCGTTCCACCCGCTCTCCCGAACCGTTCGCAAAGCCACCTCATTGCCGAGGGTCTGAAGCTGTGCGATGAACCGGGCGTTCCGGTCCGCGTCCTGGGGTCTGTCGATCGGTCTGTTGAGAATGATCGAGCCCCCCGGCCTGACCAGTCCCTTCATCGTATCGTATATTTCCTTCCCGGCGTCTGTGTCCACGGATCTCATATTGAAAAATACATCGTCGATCAGCATGTCGAACGTCACCCGTTGATCGCGCATCCGGCGCATCTCGGCCATGGCGTCGCCCGGTATGACCTCAACGCGCGGGATCGATTCCAGGTCAAAATACTTTTTCGCCGCCGAAATGATTTCCGGGTCATGTTCCACGACGGTCACGTGGCCCGGCGCGGGACGGTGCTGCCGGAGATACCGGAAATACCGGAGATACAGAAGATGCAGCGTAGTGCCACCCCCCAATCCCAGCATGAGGATATTCGCCCCTCCCACATTCCCGAAAACGGGGGTGGCCAGAAGACCCCAGTAATCCCTCCGCGCCTCGCCCCAACCCCAAAATTTATAATAAACCGAATGCGTTTCCCCTCCGATCGACAGCACCCGTTCCCAGCCACAGTCAAATACGACGATGGAGCCGGCGATGGCCGATCGCCTCTCGTAGATGACGGTTTTTCGGAAAAGAAGTCTCCTCAGATGACGGAGAATGTAATTAAACGTAACCTGTCGACTGAAAAACCTCACGAGCGGGACCGGTAAACCCTCAGGATTGCAACGTATATCGTGTCATAGGCCATTCTCGGTGGGAGGGGGTGGAGATAACCTTCTCATTTATCGATGATATCAAGATATCGCTATCCATGCCGGTATCCTGTGAGAAGGCTCACATCGTCGATACGCTGACAGACATGTAATATAAGCCACCCGGCGTCACTAATCCATAAAATGAATAAATCGGGTATCGGTCCCCGCCCCGCCGCTCCGTCAGACCGGGGCGGCGCCTGATAGGGATGGTCCCGCCCCGATGATTTCCGCGAGTTTTACCGGATTCTCCAGGGGAACAGAATGGCCGCAATCCGGGATCACGACGAGGTCGGGGAGGGGCGCGGATTCCATCCCCGCACTGCGGAAGAGCCCTTCCGGCGGGGGTGGGATTGTACGATCATATCGCCCCCAGACGAGTGTCACCGGAACCGGCGCTCCCGCCAACAGGCGGGGGAGGTCTGCCCCTGCGCCGGCGATATCGTCCAGCGCGTGAAGGAGGGCTTCGCCGTGACCGGGCCTCGAAAGCTGTCCGAGGTATCTTTCCACCAGATCGGGGGGGCGGTTGGAAATCCTGTAATACGATCTGCGGCTCAGGAATTCGGCGACCGCCGGGTATCCGAGGAATCGGATTTTCAGTCCGTTGAAACGGTCGCCTGACAGCGCCCGGATGAACCGGAGTGCGTGATAATTTCCGGCTCCGGTCGGGCAGATGAGGACCAGCCGGGACACCCGTCGGGGGACGCGCATCGCCAGGTGAGCCGCGATATCCCCCCCGTACGACACACCGGCAACGCGGAGGCCCGTCAAATCCATCGATGCCGCGAGCTCCCCGAGATTGACCGCGTGGTCTTCGGATGTCAGTTTCCGGCCGGGAGCAGGACTCTCACCGAACCCCGGCAGGTGCGGTATGATGACCTCGTGGGATCCGGCAAGCAACGGGACGAGCTTCTCCCACATCATCGGCCCCCCCAGTCCGTGAATAAGAAAAACCGGCGGTCCGTGGCCGCGGCGCTCGACGACCATTCCGCAGGCCGATGTCAAGGGCTTCATTTCCGGCGTGCCGGCGGCGAGAGCCACTTTTTGCCGAGCTCCTCCAGCTCTTTCTTCTCCTCTGAGGACAGCCTCCGGGCCCCGTTGACCATCCGTTGCCGGAAGGCCTCGTACAGTGTGACGGCGCAGGCCACCGACACGTTCAGGCTTTCGATCATGCCCGACATCGGGATGTGGAAGTTCACGTCCGCCAGCTCCGCCGCCTCGCCCGAGACGCCCGTGTGTTCGTTCCCGAAGACGAACGCGACCCTTCCGGTGAGGTTGAGATCGTACAGTGACACGGATTTTTCACCGAGGCGGGTGCTGAGGATGCGAAATCCCTCCGCGCGGAGGGCCGCGTAGCATTCCGGGATCGATGAGTGTCTCTGTCTGCCGACCCACTTGGTGGCGCTGGCCGAGCTTTTTTTTCCGAGCCTGGGGAATTGGGCGCTCGTATAGACGAGGTGTACGCGCATGATGCCGACGGCGTCCGCGCTCCGCAACACGGCGCTCACGTTGTGGGGGTCGTGAATATCCTCGAGGACGAGCGTGAGATCGGGCCGCCTGCGGGCGAGCACGCTGAGAAGTTTTTCGCGGCGTTTCTCCGTCATCGGAGGGCCTCAGGGGACGTGCACGGGCGCCTGTGCGGCCGGGGGCGCGCCGCGGTCTGCATCGTCGAGCTCCGCTTCGTGCGTGATCTGCAGGATGGCGATGGCCCCCAGCACGAGCGCGGCGCCGGCCACCTGCACGGGGCCGGGTGTCTCGCTCACGAAGACGGCCGCGGTGGCGATCGCCACGACGGGTTCGAACGTGGCGGTAATGATCGCGCGCGAAGCGGTGAGGTACCGCACGCCGGTAAAGTACAGCGAGTGCGGGATGAGGACCGAGATCACCGCGACCAGCGCGAGCATCCCCCATGCCCCCGCGCCGTACCCCGCAGCGGCAATCACCCACGGGGGATTCACGAACAGCCAGAATATCGAGGCGAAGATGAATGACCAGATGATGCAGGTCCACACGTCGTACTTTTTCACCATCCGGCGGAGCCACACGTTCGTGAAGCCCCAGCAGAAGGCCGAGGCGATCCCGCTCGTGAGGCCGGCGGGGCTCAGCCGGACGACGCTCAGGTCCCTTCCCGCGATGGCGAGGAAGCATCCGGCGAGCGATACGATCCCGGCGGTGACCTTCAACGGCGTCAGTTTTTCTTCCCGGGTCAGGGCGGCGTAGGCCAGGACGAGTACCGGCGCGAGGTACTGCATCAGGATAGCGGTGGCCACGTTCGTTTCCTTGATGGCGAAATAGTACGTGAAGTTGGAGCCGGCCGCTCCGATGATTCCGAGCAGGGCGAAATCACGCAGGTCCGCCCGGGCGACGCGCAGCAGGCCCGGCCTGAAAGCCATGAAGAACGGCAGGAGAATCAGGCAGGAGATCGTGATGCGCATCTGCACGAGAATCAGTGTATCAAACTGCCTGGTGATCAGGAACTTCGCCACGGTCGCTGAAACTCCCCAGAAGATCGCGGCGCCGAGAATATAGAAATACCCGCGGAGGGATGTTCTCACGCGTCCGGGTTCCCCTCCGGTCCGGTCACCCCGGAGCCCGCCGGTTCGCCGCCTCCGGCGTCCGCGGTCTTCCGTCGGTAGAATTCCATCATCTCGTCGTTGCCGAGGATTTCGTAGAAGTAGACGAGCCTTTCGTAGAGTTCTCTCGGCCGGCCGACATGTTCGGTTCCGGATTTCAGAAACTCGATGAGCCTGGCGATCGGGGGGATGTTGAGGTCGGGTTCGTAACAATCCGCGGCACGGAGGTACGAATCAATATTGTCCGGGCGGACCGAGGCCGCCTTGCGGTAGTAGGCGAAGGTAAGCTCGTAGTTGTCGAGCATGGAGTGGGTCGCCTCGAAAACCCTCGCCAGCCAGATGTAGATGTCGAACGCGAATTCGGTGACCTCTTTGGCGAGTTTTTCGCCGAACAGGCAGAGCTCGTCGGGGGAGAGCGAGGGATTCATGAAGAGCAGCCTGTAGAGGTCGAGTTCCAGGACCTTCTGCCGGAGGGCTTCTTCGAACGCGTCGAAAATTTCGTTGAAGTCTGACGAAAATTCGAACCGCCTTTTTATTTCTTCAAGTTTCATCGGATCCTGGGTGCGGTCATATACCGACGTCCCCCGTGGGACCGGCGGCCGGCGAACGACGGACGGGCCGCGGCCGTCCTCGGGTGTGAGGTCTCTGCCGTACGCGTCCCGCCGCGGACAGGGTTTGATGTTTATGGGTAAGTTCGGCCGAAGGAAATAATAGAAAAGAATGGTCTGAAAATCAAGATATGCCCGGCCAAAACCGTTGCGGATTGTCCCGATTTTGATTATTATCCCCCGAAGGACCCGAAAGGTTCCGTTGTGAGCCGACCCGGGCCGGGGTGTACCGACTGACGCCCGCATTCGCCAATGTCACCATGAACAAAGGAGAACCCATGGAACCCGATGAAAACATACAACAGGACGGTGAGGCAATTACATCGTTTACGACGCGGGCGGTGAATGTTTTCACCTCCCCCGGAGAGCTGTTTACCGAAATGGCCTCGGCTCCGGTACAGCGCTCATCGTGGCTGATCCCCTATCTACTGATGGTCGTGATGGTCGGGCTTGTGGTGTATTCGATCACAAACAACCCGGCCCTGTACGATGGAATCATGAGGGAGCAGTCCGCCGAGATGCAAAAAAGGGTTGATGCGGGCGACATGACGCAGGCGCAGGCCGACAGGGCGGCCGACTTCATGAATCCCACGATGTTCCTCGCCGTCGGGATACTTGGCGGCGCGATCGCGATGACGGCGGTGATGTTTCTCGTCCCGCTGATCCTCTGGGGCCTCTCGAAAGGGATACTGCACTATGCCGGGGGCTATAAAAAAATGCTCGAGGTCTACGGCATCACGAACGTCGTGGCGGTTGCCGGGACGCTGGTGTCTCTCATTATGATGAACCTGTTGAACTCCGCCTACGCACAGCCGGGGGGGGCCTTCTTCATCCGAGACATCTACGACAAGGACAATTTCATGCATAACGTCATGGCGAGCATGAACGTGTTCACCATCTGGCAGATAGCGGTGATCGGGCTGGGTATATCGGCGGTGTCGGGGAAAAAGGCAGCCAACGGTCTGGCGGTGTCGTTCGGCGTGTGGGCCGTGTGGGTGGTCATCGCCTCGTTCCTGGGCTGGGGAGCCCGCTGATCCAGCCGGATCCCGCTGCGCCCCCGGTCACGCCGTTCAGGCCGGTATCAGGCGCCGGTAGTCGAAGGGGGTGTTGAGCCGGAGTTCGCCGGCCTGCACCGCGGCTTTCGAGCCGTCGATATCCTCGAGGGCCGCAAAAAGCCGCAGGTCCCCGGCATCCACCAACCGCGGCGGTTCTTCCGGGTGAGTATCGACCTGCCGTGAGATGCCGAGGTCCGTCCGGTAGGCCGATTTTCCGCCCACCAC
>DATEDB010000264.1:0-4111 GCA_035286625.1 Bacteroidota bacterium | reverse complement strand
CCCAGGAGTACATGCATAAAATGGTCGACGAGTTCAAAAAAAGGCGTGATTTCATCGTGGACGGGCTGAACGCCCTTCCGGGTTTCCGTTGTCATAAGCCGAGCGGGGCTTTCTATGTGTTTCCCAATGTTGAAGGGACCGGCAGGAAATCGAAAGAGCTGGCGGACATGCTTCTCTACGACGCGGGGGTTGCGGCGCTCTCCGGCACGGCGTTCGGGAAGTACGGCGAAGGTTTCCTGAGATTCTCCTACGCCAACTCGATACCCAACATCGAGGAGGGACTGCGGAGGATCGAAAAAGCCCTGAAGGGCAAACCGGTCACGGCCCCAGAGACGGGCTGACACACGGGCCGCCCGACATACGAAAGTCGAAGGGGAGCGGCGATTGGCCGGTCCCCTTCGTTGTTGTATACCCCCCGGAAGGTCCCGGGCCCGCTTCTTTCAGGGGGAGAGGAGTATTTTCTTCCACCTCCCGCTGCCGGTTCGTGTGTAGAGCAACCGGTCGTGCAGGCGAAAATCCTGTCCCTTCCAGAACTCGAATGACAGGGGCTTCAGACGATAGCCTCCCCAGTTCTTCGGCCTCGGCACTTCCTTCCCCCCGAACTTCCGCGATAATTTCCAGAAGGCTTCGAAGAGCACAGACTGGTCGGGGATCGGGCGGCTCTGGTGTGAAGCGTGCGCCCCGATCTGGCTTTCGCGGGGCCGGGTGCGGAAATAGGCGTCGGATTCCTTCGCGGGCACCCTCGTGGCGCGTCCCTCGATCCGGATCTGCAGATCCAGTTCCGGCCAGTAAAAAAGGAGGGTCGCCCGTGGATTCGCGAGCAGATCGACGCCTTTCCGGCTCAGATAATTTGTGAAAAAACAGACCCCACTGCGGTTCACGTCCTTCATCAGGACGACGCGGGCGCCCGGTTTTCCGCCCTTCGACGCGGTGGCAAGGGTCATGGCGTTCGGCAGTTTCAGTTTCGCCTTCACCGCGGATTCGAACCATTTCCCGAAGAGCACGTAGGGGTCGCGGGGGGATTTCTTCAGTGAAATTAAACGGGTTACTCGGGGCATTGTCGCATCCAGGTTGAGGAGAGGGTGGTGTGACACCGGGAATATAAGAATCCGCCGCACGATTTTCAATTCCCGCCGGAGCCCGACCTTCTTGTGAAGAGGCGGGTTGCGCCGATCGGCTCAAGAAAGGTTCAAAGCGTCTTCCGGAAGCGCGAACACCCGGAACAGGTTGCAATGTGACGAACGGCACAGGGGGTTTTGGCATGCCCTCAAAAGGGCGTATACTCACGTACGGTCGCCAAGGTGGCGTGTGCCGTGGTTGTGTGAATTTATCGAGGGTATGAATTCACGGAGAGTGCAGCATGGAAGCACATGAACTGTTAAACGGAATGAATTTCGGGCGCGTGGACGCAGAGACGGACTCGCGCTTCGACAGCTGTTTTATCGGGACGGAGATGCTCCGTCACATTCTGCAGCCGCAGCATTCGCTCGTGATCGGGAGCAAGGGGTCGGGCAAGAGCGCCGCGTTCCGCCTGCTCTGCCAGGACCGCAAGCGCGTGGAATCACTCCTGACGAAAGACTACGAAGAACTGTTTTTTATCCCCGTGTACGGCCTGCAGACCGACGACGACCTCCCGGGCCTGGAGTTCCAGGACCTGCATTTCTCGAGCATCGACGATTTCCGGAATTTCTGGCTGATGTACATCGGCCTCAAAACGGCGGCGACGCTGTCTCACAACGAACGGCTTGCCGAGATCGTCGCAAAAAGCAAGTCGAAGGAACTGAAATCGGGTTACAGGGTGATCAGGAACGTCGTCCGGGACATGGGGATCGGGCGCGACCCCGGTTCGTTCGCGAAGTTTAAATTTAAAATCAAAAATCTGGTGCGGCCCCGCATGAACGCGGAAGTGCTCGAAAGCGACGCGTTCAACCGGCTGCTCTCCGTCGATTTTCCCCACCGCACGGGGATGAGCGTGAAGGCCCTTCTCGACACCATCGACACGGTGCTCGAGGAAGCCAACTGCGTGGCATGGATCATCCTCGACAAACTCGACCTGCTTTTTATCGACGATTTCGTGAAACTGAAATCGGCCATCACGGCGCTGGTGCAGATCCTGGTGGAGCACGGGAACAGGTTCAAGAACACCCAGTTCAAGATATTTTTAAGAAACGACATCTACCGCCAGCTCAGGATCGTGAACAAGTCGCACCTGGTGACCTATACCCAGGAAATGAAGTGGAAGGAACACCTCCTGATGAAACTGCTCGTCTCGCGCGCGGTCGCGGACGACAACGTCAGGGAGTGGGTGAGCAATGCGCTTGGAGAACCGATCGAAGTCGCCCATGTCATCCAGGGGAATGATGCCTTTGTGCAGAAGGTGTTCTACGCGATCTTCGAACCGTCCCTGAATGGCAACGGTAACGGCAACGGAAACGGGAAAGGATCCCTGCCGGTGGTCCCGTTCACCCATATCTGGATGCTGAAACACCTGACAGACGGGATGGGGCACATCTACCCCCGCGAGCTGATTCACCTGGGCAACATCGCCGTCGAAAAGCAGCGCGATCTCAACCGCGCGGCGGGCAGGCACGCCTCCACGCGCCTCATCAGCGCCGCGGCGCTGCGCGAGGCGTTCGCCGAGGTGTCGGTCTACCGTTGCGACACGTATCTCTACTCGGAGTTCCCCCACCTGGCGGCGCACTTCGACCTCTTCCGGGGCAGCGACAAGGCCACGTTCCACCGGAGCGAGCTCTACGAACTGTTCGAGGGACTGGAGCCGAACGGCGACGAGGGCATCCGTTCGATTTACGACGCAGGCCTCATCACGCCGCTGGGACGGACGGTGGACTCGAGCATGGAATTCAAGGTGCCGCTGCTCTACAGGGTGGGGCTGGGCATCACCCAGCGGGGCAGCAAAATCCGATCGGACCGGAAGAGCGCGAAGGAAGAAGCGGAGAATGCGGAGATCTCCCGGTTCGAGAACATGATCATCTGAAACACCGCGCGCGCTCCCGGGAGAGTCCCGGCAACGCACCGCCGTGCGTTGTGATTCCCCCCATAAAAACATATATTCCCCTCTGATCCTCCGTTGCGGGGCGGTGTCGGTCCGACCCGGCCGATCCGTCTGAACCATCCGGTCCGACAGAACCGGGCGGGGCCCGACCGGCAGTTCCCTGTTGATATCGCTCCGCCAGACGTCATTCCATGACCTCATTGAATCTTGCCATCGCCTGGAACTGGGAGTACGACCGGGATTTTGTTCACGATCTCGAGAGGGAATCCTCCGCCCGCCGGATTTCCACTTACAGGATCGAAGATCATAACCTGGCCGAGACCGTCCACCTGCTCCGGACGGGCGAGCTGGCTTTCGACAGCTTCTTCGACAGGGCCTCCGACGCGGATGAGGAGTACCTGGCCCTCCAGCCCTTCGTGGACAGGCCGGGGGTGAGATATTTCAACCCCAGGAGACTCGTGCTTCACGCCGCCGACAAGGCGACGATGCACCTCGAACTCATCACCCACGGGGTGAACGTACCCAACACGATTATCCTGTCCCCCGCCCGCGTGAAAAAAACGCTGGACCTCGGACGCGCCGATCTGGAACGGATCGGAATACCGTTCGTGATCAAACCGGCCAACACGACCGGCGGCGGAACGGGGGTCATCATGAACGCCTCCGAACCTGGACAGATCACCGGGGCCCGCCTGGATCATCCTGACGACAAATACCTGGTGCAGGAAACCATCGTCCCGATGCTCTTCGACGGGAGGAGGGCGTGGTTTCGGGCCTATTACGCTTTCGGGAAAACGATCCTCTGCTGGTGGGACGACCAGACGCACCAGTACACGACAGTGGCGCCCGGAGAGGAAGACCGGTACGACCTGGGGGGACTGCGGCCGGTGATGGACATCATCCGCGGGGCATGCCGGCTGGACTTCTTCTCGTCGGAAATCGCGATCACCCCGGAAAGGAAATTCATCGTTGTGGATTACGTCAACGAAGTCTGTGATATGCGCAGGAAATCCCGTCACCCGAACGGCGCCCCGGACGAGGTGGTTTCGGACATCGCCCGGCTGCTGACCGGGGAAGCCGCCGACCACGTCGCCGCCC
>DATEDB010000263.1:0-5051 GCA_035286625.1 Bacteroidota bacterium | reverse complement strand
CAGGGTTCGGAGTACGCGAGGCGGATCTGCTGCGTCAGCCTCCCGTCCCTCGACCACCCCGCCTCCATTTTTCTCCCCGTTCCGAAAAGGTTTCTGAACGTCACACTCACCGATCCGGTCACCCGCCCGCCGTCTCCTCCCGGGGAGGCCGGCAGATAGCCCGCGATCCCGTCGAAAGTATTGTTGCCCCCCTCCATCACTGTGAGAAGGAGCCCCTCGCCCCGGTCCGTCCGGTAGATTTCCGGCTCGGCCACCGAGGCGAACAGGCCGAGGCGCCGCAGGCGTTCGGCGAACCGCGATATCTTCGCCGGGTCGTACCGCACCGGGAGCTCCATCCTGGATTCCCGGAGGATGACCGCGTCGTTCGTCTGTGTGTTTCCCTGCAACCGGAACTCGGAGATGTCGACGGGGGAGCCTTCCTCGATCCCGAGCGTGACGACGAGCCCCGCCGAACCCGCACTCCCGGACCCGGATTCCTCCGCCGGGGCGATATCAGCCACCCTCACCCGTGCGAACGGGTAACCGGACCTGTCATACGCGGCGAGGACGGAGGAAATCTCCTCCTCGATGAGTCCGGCGGTGGGGATGTCCCCGGGCCTGGAGCGAAGCAGGTCGGAAAGAATCGCCGTGGTCAGTGCGTGATTCCCCCGGAAGACGATGCGACCGATGCGGGCCGGTTCCCCCTCGTTGATCTCCAGCTCCAGGTCGGCGACGGCGCTGTCGGTCGCGCCACCGGTGAGCCTCGGCCGGATCGACGGAGCGATGTATCCCCGTTCGGCGTAGAGGCGACGGACGGACCCGACGGCGCTTCCGATGACGGAGTCGGTCAGCGGCGCACCGGCCTTCACCTGGATCGTGGAGCGCAGATCGGGGGCAGAGACGGCGGAATGACCGGAAAAGCGGATGGTTCGCAAACGCGGTACCCCGTCGCCGGGGGCGTGCCGGACGGCCGGGAGCAGGAGGACTCCGGCGAGGAAGATCCGCGCCGGCGGGGGGAACAATCTAACGTGCCCGCGTATCGTACACATCCCAGATGGGTGTCTGGAGCCGGTAATCACCGAATCCGGTGGCGTCGACAAAAACGAACTGGCGATTCTGCTCGTAGTACGTCCACACCTCGTAGGGCTTCGTGTCGATCTCGAACGGATGCCGTTCGACGTTGCCCGGCGCGCCGAAAATGATATAGACCATCCCCATGTCGGTTTTCCATCCCTCGGTGTAATGACCGAAGTGTTTGTTGGCGTAATCGACCCGGGCGTAATATTCCTCCATCAGTTCGTTCCTCTCGGTCCCGGGGGACGGATCTTTCCGGCTCCAGTACTCGAGCCATTTTTCCCTTTTGAGTTCCGGGGGGAGTTCTTTCATCTCGTCGATCCTGTCCCTGTCCAGGATGTATTGCATCTGGCTGATGGCGAGATCCATGTCCGTCACCATAAACGGCGCCCCCAGCCATCGCACCCTGAACGTTCGTTCCGTTTTCCGGAGCACACTTCCGGGCTGCCCCGCCCCGGTGGTATCGGGGACCGGCGTCGCGGTGAGGCGGAGCGTAAATTCGCCCACCCCGAGGTGTCGCGGCCGGATGAAGGGCACCAGTGTGTTTTCTCCGGGCCGGAGGGAATATCCCGTCGTGTCCGACGAGACGCGGGTGGCGGACCTGTCGAGGATATCCGCGACGATCACACCCGAATCGACCCCCAGGTCGTTATAGAGCTTGAGGAAAACGAAAAAACTGTCGTTGACGTCGGAGATGACGGCCGGGATGTTCGGCGTAAGGACCTTCTTCCCCCCCTCTTCGGCAATGTTCTTCACGAGCATCACGTCGCTCAGCATCCATGATCCGGCCGAGTAATCCGGGACGGTGATCCGGAGGCGCGTCGGGTTCAACCGGCCGGTCTCCACGTCCCGCAGCCGGACGTTGAAAACATAACGGCCGGGGGCGAGGGCCAGCGATCTCTCCAGGATCTCGCCGGGTCGCCGGGTCCGGATCTCCGCGAGGGAATCGACCTCGACCTTCCCCGTCCAGTACTTTTCGCCTGCCAGGTTGTCGGCGGTGTCGTAGATCGAGATGGTGAGTTCGTAGGCCGCCCGGAAAAAACCGCCCTGGTTGACGAACTGGAGCTCACCGTAGGGAATCTCGAGGTACACCTCCACCCTGCTCGTCCCGGTTGAATCGCCCGGATAGGTGAGGACGTCGACGGAGAAGGGTTTCTTCCCCGACCTGATGAACTGTTCCTCGCCCCCGCCCGGCTGGGCGTTCCCGGGGGGCCGGCACATGACCGTCAGAATGAAGAGTGAAAGGAGGATCCTGCGTTTCATTGTCGGTTCCCCGGTGGTTCGTTTGTGCGCCGCCCCTCGTCCGGACCGTTGTGTCCGGCCCGATCGGTCTGATCGGCCTGATCGGATAGAACCGCGAAGAGGTCGTACTCCACAGCATCAACAATCCTCACCCTGGAAAAGTGTCCTACCGCCGCGCCGGGCGCGTCGGTGAGGAACACCTCGTTGTCCACCTCCGGGGCATCGTGCTCGGTGCGCCCGACGAAAGCGCCCTCGTCGGCGCGGTCGATCAGGATCGTGGTTCCGGTCCCGATCATCGCCTCGTTCCGCCCGAGCGAGACGGCCTTCTGGGCCTCCATGATCTCCATCCGGCGGCTGAGCTTCTCGGCGCGCGGAACGGGGTCCCCCAGGCCGAATGCGGCCGTGTCGTCTTCCGGGGAATATTCAAACACGCCCAGCCGGTCGAACCGCGAATCGCGCACAAAATCGAGAAGTTCGCCGAATTCCGAAGCGGTTTCGTTCGGGTATCCCACGATGAGCGTCGTCCTGAGGGCGATGGTCGGGACGGCAGAGCGGATGCGGGAAATAAGCGACCGCAGCCCCTCCGTACCGATCCCGCGCCTCATCGACGAGAGGACCGCGTCGGAGACGTGCTGGACAGGCATGTCGATGTACTTGCAGACCCTGGGGTTCACGGCGATCTCTTCGAGCAGGTCCTCGGGGAAACCCGACGGGAAGGCATACATGACCCGGATCCACTCGATCCCTTCCACCGCCGAGAGTTCCCGCAGCAGCCTTGCGATAACGCGTTTCCCGTAGAGATCCAGGCCGTAGCAGGTGCTGTCCTGCGCGATGAGCACCAGTTCGCGCACGCCCAGCGAGGCGAGCCTGCGGGCCTCGAGCACCACGCGCTCGATCGGCTTGGAGACGTGTTTGCCCCTCATCAGGGGGATCGCGCAGAACGAGCAGGGCCTGTCGCACCCCTCGGAGATTTTCAGGTAGGCGAAATGGGACGGGGTGGTCAGGCGTCTTTCCCCCAGGAGTTCGTGCTTCGATTCCCCCCCGAGGGTCCGAACGACCTCGTCGATCCTGTTGGCGCCCACGATGTGGTCGATTTCCGGGATCCCCGCCATCAGCTCCGAGGCGTACCGCTCGGAAAGACATCCCATGACCACGACTTTCCCGAATTCTCCCGCTTTCTTTTTCGCCACCGCCGCGAGGATCGTTTCGATCGATTCCCTCTTGGCCTCCTCGATGAACCCGCATGTATTGATAAGCGCCACCCCGGCTTCCCCGTCGTCCGTTATGGTCCAGTCGTTCGCCCCGAGCTGTCTCATCAGCTCCTCCGAATCCACGGTGTTCTTCGAGCAGCCGAGCGTTACCATACGAACTGTTTTTTCGGCTCCCACCGGCTCAGCTCAGGATGATGTAATCGATATACAGATACGCCAGCGGAGCGACGAACAGCAGGCTGTCGAAACGGTCCAGGACCCCGCCGTGGCCGGGAAGGAGGTTCGAGGAATCCTTCACTCCGGCGTCCCGTTTGAGGGAGGATTCGAAAAGGTCTCCCAGCTGGCCGAAGGTCCCGACGATTCCCCCGAGCACGAGGGCGTCGCCCACCCCCAGGTAATCGAGCACGAGCGCCCTGGCGGCCAGGGCGCTCAGGATCGCGAAGACGAAGCCGGCCACCGCTCCCTCCCAGGTCTTGTTGGGGCTCACCCGCGGGAACAGTTTATGCCGGCCGATCGCCGCGCCCGTGTGGTAGGCGGCGGTGTCGCAGATCCAGATCATGGAAAGGACCGAAATGACCGTGTACCCCCCCCAGCGGTACACCTCGTCCCACATGGCCGCCGACGATGCTGCGGTTTCCACGGGGAAATACCGGTAGGCCGGGAAATCCCCCTGGACGAATACCTCCCTCAGGCCGATGAACGTTCCGAAAAATAACGAGACGTACATGATCCCGGTGACCGTCGAGGCGATGTTCAGCACCGCCGAGCCGTCGTTGCGGAAAATCTCGACGACCGCGAGCGCCATGACGATGACGATCAGGCCGATCGCCAGGAGCTGCGTCTGCGTCGGAAAGGGCCCGGACCATCCCAGATCATGCAGGATCCCGACCGTGGCGGAGGAGAGCCTGGAATGGTAAAAAGTGAGATTGACGAATAATCCCGCGGCAAGTCCCGTCCCGACCTGGGGTTTCGCCCCCTTCGCCCCGGCGATGAGGTAAAACTCGCGGAGGGCGACGAATGACGCCGCCGCAATAAAAAACAAAAACCAGATTCCGCCCAGCAGGCATACGAGCACGATGATGGGGATCGCGACCGCCGCGGTGCCGATGCGTTGTGTGAGATTGCTCATAATACCGGGGATGAATCCCGCGCACGGTCCATGGTCAGGTGGAAGAAATAGTACGTGGATAGTAGGAAAATTACGGCGGAGAACCAAAAGGTGGCCATCAGCATCCCGAACGGCATTGCGTTCGGATCCCCGGTGACGACCGCGTCAGTTCCCATGCCGACGTTGAAGGCCGTCACGGCCACGAAGTTGTTGAAAAAATGAGCCGTCGAGCTCACCCACACCGAACCCGAGCGGTAGGCGAGAAATCCCAGGTAGAGGCCGAGGGCGACCAGAGGTACTATTTCGAAGGGGTTCAGGTGGAAGGCCCCGAAAATGATCCCTGTGGCCAGGATGCCGCGCGCCGGGCCGAGGCCCTTCTCGTAACTCCGCTGGATGAGGCCCCGGAACACGAATTCCTCCGAGACGGCGGGGATGAC
>DATEDB010000262.1:0-5524 GCA_035286625.1 Bacteroidota bacterium | reverse complement strand
CACGCGGGATCTCGACTGGGGGGTGAAAATTCCCCTCCCCGGTTTCGAGAAAAAGGTCCTGTACGTCTGGTTCGACGCCGTGCTGGGGTACATCTCCGGCACCAAGGAATGGGCGGCGAAATGCGGAGATCCGGACCGCTGGAAGAAGTACTGGCTGGACTCCGGCACGAAGTACGTGGCATTCATCGGCAAGGATAACGTGGTATTCCACTGCATCGTGTTTCCCGCCATGCTCATGGCCTGGAACGACTCCGCCGGTGGTGAGACCTTCATCCTCCCCGAAAACGTGCCCGCGAACGAATTCCTGAATTTCGAGGGGCAGAAATTTTCCAAGAGCAGAGGGTGGGGGATCGACGTGGATGAGTTCCTGGAGCTCTTCGGGGCCGACTCCCTGAGGTACGCGCTCACCATGATCCTCCCGGAATCGCGCGACGCCGATTTCACCTGGCGGGATTTCCAGGCGAGGCACAACAACGAACTGGCCGATATCCTCGGGAATTTCGTCAACAGGACGATCACCTTC
The DNA here is from genome assembly GCA_035286625.1 of Bacteroidota bacterium. Lineage (GTDB taxonomy): Bacteria > Bacteroidota > Ignavibacteria > UBA10030 > SZUA-254 > SZUA-254. Next base: position 5,001 of record DATEDB010000262.1, on the reverse strand, counting down.
GCCCATACCCATTTCGACGGACGGGTGCCCGATCACGGCGGGGTCACACCGCCCGCCGTCCTCCGTGAAATCTCCGAAACGGGGGAAAAGGCCGCCGGGGCGTACGAACAGTACAGGTTCCGGGACGGGATGCTCGAAATCATGAACCTCGCGCGGTTCGCGAACAGGCATTTCAACGACGCCGAACCCTGGAAGACGGTGAAAACCGACCGCGCGGCGGCCGCATCAACCATCGCGTCCTGCCTCCGACTCGCCAGGGCGCTCTCGGTGTATATCGAACCCGTCCTCCCCTTCACCGCGCAGCGGATATGGGACATCCTGAAACTTCCGGGACAACCGGCCGGGGCAGGCTGGGACAGCGCGTCGGCCGGGGGGATGAGCGCGGGACACGCGATCGGCCGGCCTGAAATTTTATTCACGAAAATCGAGAATACCGTGATCGAACAGAGAAAGTCGGCATTACCCGGGGAGGGGGAAGCCCCCGGGGTCAGGCGAGCCGAAGAAATCACCATCGACCACTTTAAAAAGGTGTCGCTCCGCGTGGCGAAGGTCCTGGCCGCAGAAAAAGTCCCGAAATCGGACAAACTCCTGAAAATCCGGATCACCCTCGGGACCGAGGAGCGGCAGATTGTGGCCGGGATCGCCGGACATTATGAGCCGGAAACCCTCGTCGGCAGGAAGATCGTCGTGGTCGCGAACCTCAAACCCGCGAAACGCATGGGGGAGGTGTCGCAGGGGATGATCCTTGCGGCCTCCGACGACGCGGGTAAGTTGACGATTTTGACTGTTTCCGAAGACATTGCCGAGGGAAGTATTGTAAAATAAGGACTTACAGCCATCCTTTACGGCCCCGATCCAGCACCTCCACCCTTCATGGATTATTCTGAAATGTGATGACGGGTATTGACAGAATCAGGGATTTTCATTACCGTAAGTTGTCTTGTTATACACAATCGGCCTGCCCGTATGACGGGGGATGAAGGGCGCGCGGGTACCGTCGTCGAATCTAAAATCACAACACATCCAATCATATCACCCCTCATCAACCAACGGAGTCATCCATGAGCGTCTCTCGTTCGACGGGTTCGGGACTGTTCCTCTTCGCGGCCATCGCCATGATGGTCGTCTCGATGTTCCTCTGGAGCGGTTGCGACAGGCAACAGGATAGTCCCAGTTCGGGCGCGGTGGACCGGTCGGTCCCCGTCCTCGACAAGGAGAATGCGCAGGTCATGTCCGTCATGGCACTGCAAACACGATATACAGACGACCTGATGGCGGATCCCAACGTCGTCGGAACGGCCACCGGACTTGCACCCGACGGCCGCCTGGCCATCATGGTCTATCTGAAGGAAGAACCGAAGACCCAGGTCAAAGGCAGGGGGATCTTTGCCGCGGGAATCCCGCCCGAGATCCAGGGTGTTCCGGTCGTCACTGAAGTCACCGGCGCGTTCCGCGCCATGCGTAAGGGCGGCGGCGGCGGTGTCAGCCACACAGCGAAGCAGACGGCGCCCGTCCAGCTCGGGACATCCGGGGGATGGCGCTATGACCTTGCCAACGGGTACTGCTGCGGCGGAACCCTGGGCTCGCTCGTTCAGAAGGGCGGCAGCCAGTACGTCCTCAGCAACTACCACGTGTTCTGGGCCGATATCGTGAGCGGCGGCAACAACCGAACCGCGCAGGCGGGTGATTTCGTGATCCAGCCCGGCCTGATCGATGTCGGATGCAACGCGGCGAACGCGCAGAACGTCGCCACGCTCTCGGGATCCGGAAGTCTCCCCGGGGCCAACGTCGATGCGGGGTACGCGCAGGTGATCCCCGGCATGGTACGGACCGACGGGGCGATCCTTGAGGTCGGCACACTCTCCTCTTCAACGGTGGCAGCGTCCCTCAAGAAGGCCGTCAAAAAGAGCGGTCGCACTACAGGTTTGACCCGGAGCACGGTGAGCGGCCTGAACGCGACGATCAGCGTGCGGTACGATAACGAGTGCGCCGGCGGCGTGGCTTTTACGAAGACCTTCACCGGGCAGATCGTGATCGCCAACAGGGGGTCCAGATTTCTCAACTCGGGAGATTCCGGATCGTTGATGGTGGAAGATATCACCACGAAACCGCGGGCCGTGGGCCTCTTATACGCCGGAAGTTCTACTCTGGCCATCGCCAATCCGATCAACGACGTGCTCAACTGGATAGGCGGCGCCACGATGGTGGGGAATTAGCCCCCCCGGATCTTTGAGGGTTTTTCACACAATCCAACCCGCCCGGAAACACCGGGCGGGTCTTTTTTTCCGTCCCCTCCTGTCCCTGTGTATCCTCGTTCCGGTCTGTGCGGTCCTGCACGCCGGATGCGGTGTCGACCGGGGGCCGGGACCAACGGAGGAGGTTCGACCGATCAGACCCGTCAACGATGTCCTGAACGATCACGCGCCGGAACTCATGAAAATCGACGGTGTGGCTGGAGTCTACGCCGGCGAGCTCGAAAACGGCGCCTCTTGCATCGTCGTGATTCTCACGAACGACGGCCCTGAAAAGAGGAAGAATATCCCGGCAGTGCTGGAAGGCTACCCCGTCAGGGTTGAAATAAGCGGCGAGATCCGTCCCATGAGACCATAAGGCCCCTATGCCACCGCGTAACGTGGCGCGCCCTGTGGCCGGATTTACCAGTCGAGATTCAGTTTGCGGAAATATTCACTGATCTCGCGGCGGTCGGCGACTTTGATCTCCTCTGACCGTACATCAACCGGATTCAGATCGTCGGTGTAGGGCGTCACCCCGTCGGCCGGCGGCCGGAAGCGGTTGTCCCACGCGTGCCTGACGGCGTATGCCTGACTGTAGCGCCAGTCCGGGTCCAGCTCCGAATTGCTCTCAGGCTCCGGGATGTCTTCCATCGCCCTGTTCCCCGCGATCAGAATGAGGTTCCCCAGCCGGTCGGGCGGTTCGGCCATCGGCAATGCAAGCACGTCCCCGAACGACTCCCGGAGCGTGGACGCCACGGTCCCGACCAGTGGATCGTTCCAGCCTATACAAATAAGGTTCATGGCGAGCACCCCTTCCGGTTTCAGAGCCGACCTGGCGACGGCGAAGGCCTCGGTAGTGACTAGGTGGAAGGGGATGGCGCTGCTGCCGAAGGCGTCGATCAGGATGACGTCGTATTTTTTATCGGTCGTCGAAAGGTAACGACGGCCGTCCATTTCAATGATGATCCCTCCGTATTCGTCCAGCCGGAAGTACTCCCGCGCGGTGGCGATGACTTCCGGATCGATTTCCACCGCGTCCACCTCCCAGCCGTCTCTCCGGTACCGGCGCACCAGCGAACCCCCGCCCAGGCCGATGAGGAGCATCCTTCCGGGCCGAGGAAAATACATCTCCGGAATTTCCATGACTGCGGTGTAGGGGAGGGACGAGGCCCACGTCGCCGTATCGACCCTGGAGTGGATGCCGTGGTCGATCAGCAGGTGCCGGCCTTCCGCGTTTTCGAAGACCCTGATTTCGGCGTACGGACTCTGCCTCACCGCGAGCAATCCGTGCTCCGGATCGGGCGCTTCGGCCGGGGAGGCCCAAACCGCCGTCAAGCCGAGAAGCAGGAGGACGAGGGTGGGCGCCGGCAGGTTTCCGGCCCGGCGGTGGGCGAGAAAACCCGCGGCTCCGGTAAAGATCAGGAGCGTGCCGACTGCGGTCGTGAGCATGAACACCCCGAGGTTCGGGATCAGGTAAAACCCGGTGACCAGCGCGGAGGCCACGCCCGCCAAAGTCGAAAGGGCGAAGAGACGGCCGGCGGTCCTGCCCACGCTTTCGACCGCCGTCGTCGAGAGGCGGATGGCGTATGGAGTCACCGCGCCCAGCAACGCCAGCGGAACAAAAAACAGGATGGTGGCCGCGCCCAGCACAGCCGGACGCAGCCCCAACGGTCCGGTCATGGCGATGACGGGCTGCTGAATCCATGGAATGGCGGCGATCCAGATCCCGGCGGCCGACACGATGCCCGAGAGGCGGGTAAAAGATGTCGTCCTGTCGGCCCACCGCCCGCCGACGAGGTAGCCCGCGCTGAGGGCCGCCAGTGTCACCGTGATGAGCGCCGACCAGAGGAAAAGGCTGACGCCGTAGAAAGGCCCGAGGATCCTCGTGCCGAGGATTTCGATGGCGAGGACCGAGGCGCCCGAGACGGCAACGATTACATGAAGAAAAAACCGGGTTTTCATGGCTCTCAGGTCATCAGTGTAAAATCATGATGCATCAATATATCAAACCCGGGCGGACTTTCAACTGGAAATTGAACCTATTGCATCTGGCGGCCGGGTTTTCTATTTTGGATTTTCAGAAACCCCGGCCCGGTTCCCGCTTCGTCCCATGACCCGATTCATCGATTCGCACGCGCATATGTTTTTCAAGGAATTCGAACCCGACCTCGATGAGGTTATGGCGAGGGCGCTGGAAAAGGGCATCGTGGGCCTTGTCTGCCCGGGGACGGATCTGGAAACGAGCCGGGCCTCGGTGCTCCTGGTGGAACGTTTCGATTCCGTCCGTGCGGCGGTAGGCGTCCATCCCCACGAGGCACGGGGGGCATCCCCGGAGGTGCTGTCGGAAATTGAACACCTGAGCGCTCATCCGCGGGTGGTGGCCATCGGAGAAATCGGTCTCGACTATCATTACGATTTTTCTCCCGGGGTCATCCAGCAGGAGGTGTTTCGCCTGCAGCTCGACATCGCCGCCAGGCGGAAACTGCCGGTGATTATCCACTCACGCGAGGCGGGGGAAGACACCCTCCGGATCGTACGGGAGGCGGTCGTCGCCCACCCCGGCTGGGGCGGACGCGAAAAGGCGGACCCGGTCGCCCGCGGTGTATTTCACTGTTTCCCGGGCGATGCCGCGATGGCGGGGGAGGTGATTTCGCTGGGATTTTATCTCTCTTTCCCCGGCCCCCTCACATTCCCTGCGAAACCCGGCAGGCCGAATCTCATGGCGGATGTGGCGGCGGAGGGTCCGCTCGATCGTGTGCTCCTCGAG
>DATEDB010000261.1:0-2100 GCA_035286625.1 Bacteroidota bacterium | reverse complement strand
CAGCCATGCGCCTGAAATCAGTTCCATGAGGACTCTCTGTGGTGGAATAACGTTAAACCAGTGTGGAGTATACTTTTTTACACTGAACCAAACAAGCCGGGGTGTTGTGTATCACCCCCTCGGGTCGTACATTTCAGGATGATCCATTCACTCGTGCATGCGGCCCGCTCTCCGGAGCCGGGTGCGAACCCCCGGATCGGACCGGAACCGACCATCCCCGGGCCCCGGTGAACGCCACCCTGCATCTGCGCACACTGGATGTCTCCCGGCTCTACCGACGGGGAAAGCACCAAGTCACCGCGCTCGCCGGGGTCTCCATCGATATCCCCAGGGGCGAGTTCCTGAGCCTGGTGGGGGCGTCGGGCTCCGGGAAGACCACGCTGTTGAATGTGCTGGCCGGCCTCGACACGCCCACGTCCGGTTCGGTGGAATTCGACGGGGTATCCCTGGCGTCGATGGCGAAGCGTGACCGGGCCCGCCAGCGGGCGAAAAAAATCGGGATGATCTTCCAGTCGTTCAACCTCATCCCGCACTACACCGCCCTTCAGAACGTCGAAACGGCGCTTTATTTCGACGGCACCCCGCACGCGGAGCGTCGCAAACTCGCCACCGACGCCCTCGCCAGACTCGGGCTATCGGACCGCCTCACCCACCGCCCGGCGGACCTTTCCGGCGGCGAGCAGCAGCGCGTGGCGGTGGCGCGGGCGGTGGTGAAAAAACCGGAGATCCTCTTCGCCGACGAGCCGACGGGCAACCTCGACTACGACAATTCCCGGCTGATCATCTCCCTCATGCGACAATTCAACGCGGAGGGCCTTACGGTGGTGCTGGTCAGCCACAATATGGAGATGGCCCGTGAGCTGTCACACAGGATCGTGAAGATGGAATACGGGCGGGTGGTGGACACGATCGCCGGAGACGGCTCGAAATGACGCTGCGCGATTTCATGGTGATATCCACCGGCAATCTCTGGAGGATGAAGCTCCGGGCCGTGCTGACGATTTCAGGAGTGCTGATCGCCATCGCCGCGTTCGTGTCGATGGTCTCGTTCGGCGCGGGCAACCAGAAATATATCGAAGAGCAGTTCAACAAGCTGGGTCTCTTTACGACAATACAGGTCTTCCCGAAGAGGGAAAACGAAGCGAAAGACTCCATGCCGGTCGTGAAGATCGACCGCGCCGCGCTCGGGCGTCTGGGGGCCGTCCCGGGCGTGAACCTCGTATACCCCTACGACGCCTTCCCGGTGAAGGTGGGTCTCGGCGATACCACGGTCAAAACGAAAGCCCAGGCCCTGCCCGCCGCCGCGATCCGCACGAAGCTCTTTTCCCAGCTCGCGGCCGGCTCCGCGTTCGCCGACGACTCGGCCCGGATGGTCGTCGTTTCCGACGACCTGCTCACCGGCGCCGGGATCACGAACTTCGATTCTGTCATCGGACGGCCGCTCACTCTCTCGGTGACCGTATCGGTGATCGACAGCGGTCTGGCCCACATCCTCGTCGACAGGAACCAGACACTGCTCGACAGGGTGAAGAAGATCCGGTTCGATTCGCTTCGCAACGCGCAATACCGCGGCCGGGTGATCCGGGGGGAGGTGAGCGAAGTGGTCCGCCGCTTCGTGAGCGGATTCGCCAACGCGCAGGCGACGGTGACCGACACGCTCACGATCGGCGCCGTCAGGCAGACGGGGGGCGTCGGTTCCGGACGCATCGAGGACATCATAATGCCCGTCCGGACGGCCGTGAAATTCAAGTCGGGGGGCCTCGGGGGCGGTCCGGCGGATATCTTCGCCGCGATGAGCACCGGCACGCTGTTCGAAGCGGAAGAGGGCGGGGGGGGCGGAACCTTCAGCCGCGTCACGCTCGACTTCGACCCCAGGGTGCCTTATACGGTGATCAAGGACTCGGTCGAGGCGCTCGGGTTCAGGACGTTCAGTTTCGCCGAGGAATTCGAGCAGATCCAGGAGGTGTTTCTGTATTTCAACATGGCGCTCGGGCTCATCGGGCTCATCGCGCTCAGCACCGCATCGCTCGGGATCGCCAACGTGATGATCATGTCCATCAGCGAGCGGAGAAGGGAAATCGGCGTGCTGAAATCCCTCGG
>DATEDB010000260.1:0-4424 GCA_035286625.1 Bacteroidota bacterium | reverse complement strand
GAGACGGCCTTCTCGAGATTCCTGTTGGTCGCGCTGATGACCCTGAAATCCACGCCGATCACCTGGTTGCCCCCGACCCTGGAAAACTGCTTCGTCTCGATGACCCTGAGGAGGTCCATCTGGGTCTTCACGTCGATGTTGCCCACTTCATCCAAAAAGAGCGTTCCGCCGTCGGCGAGCTCGATTTTCCCCTTGCGCTGGTACTGGGCCCCGGTGAACGCCCCCCGCTCGTGACCGAAGAGCTCGCTCTCCAGGATCCCCTCGGGCAGGGCGCCGCAGTTGACGGTGACAATCGGAAAATACTTCCTCTGGCTGTTTCCGTGTATCGCCCGGGCGATCAACTCCTTGCCGGTGCCGCTCTCGCCGCGGATCATCACCGTCGTGTCGGTGGGAGCCACCGTCTCGATGAGATCGTAGACCTTCTTCATCACGGGCGCCTCACCGACAAGGTCGTCGACCTTGAAGAATTCCGTGATGTGCTCCCTGAGCTTCACGTTCTCGCCCGAAAGTTTTTTCTGCTTCAACGCGTTCTGCACCAGGTGTGACAGGTGATCAGGGTCGACCGGTTTGGTGATATAGTCGAACGCGCCCGATTTCAACGCCTGCACCGCGGTGTCCACCGAGGCATGCGCGGTGATGAAAATGATGGCGGCCTCGGGGTCGATCCCCCGGATCCGCCCCTGCAGTTCCATCCCGTCCATTCCCGGCATCTTGATGTCGAGCAGGATGATGTCCCATCTCCTCTCCTGCAGTTTTTTGAGGGCGCAGGCAGCGTTTTCGGCAGCGCCGATCTCGTATCCGTCCTCCCTGAACCATTTTGACAGGGAGTCGCGGACGAGACTTTCATCGTCGACGATCAGGATCGAATTCGTGGCGTTCATGATTCTGCGGTCCTTTCAGGTTGGGGTTGTTTTCCGGCGGAAGGGGGAACCCTGGGCAGCGCGATATCGAACCGCGTCCCCTTTCCGGGCTCGGAGCTCACCGAAATCCTCCCGCCGTGGCGTTCCACGATCCCGTAGACGACGGAGAGGCCCAGGCCGACGCCCCGTCCGTCCTTCTTGGTCGTGAAGAACGGTTCGAACAGGCGGGGGAGGTCTTCGGCCGGGATCCCCACGCCGGTATCGGCCACGCCGACGCACAGTTCCTCCTCGTCCCCGCCGGGCCCGACGCTGACCGTGATCACCCCGCCGCCGGGCATCGCCTCAACGGCGTTCACGAACAGCGCCACGAGGGCCTGCTGGATCTGCCCCTCGTCGCACACGATCGTGGCGTTTTCGTCGGCGATCGACGTCTCCAGCCTGACCGACGAAATCTCGCAATGGTGCCGGACGATCTCGCCGGCTTTCGCAATGATCTGTTCCATCCCCACAAGCGCGAATTCGTTCACCTGTTTCTTTGAAAACAGGAGGAGGTTTTTCACGATGGTCCCGCACCTGCGTGATTCGCGCGCGATGAGGTCGATGTCCTCCATGGTGGATGCGCTGTCGGCGGGCCCCGGTGATTCATTTTTCAGCCGCCGTCCGATCACGCGGGCGTATGTCAGGATCGCCTCCAGCGGGTTGTTCAACTCGTGTGCGACGGTGGCCGCCAGCTTTCCCAGCGAGGCCATTTTTTCGACGTGCAGGATCCGGGTATGGATCTGGGTCAGTTCTTCGGTTTTCTCTGCGATCTTCTCCTCGAGTGTCTCGGCCCACACACGGTTCTGTTCACGTTCGTACCGGAGGGACCCGGTCATGACGTTAAAGGCATCGGCCAGTTTCCCGAGCTCGTCCTTCGATCTTACATGTATGCGGTGATCGAGGTTGCCGCCGGATACTTCCCGGGCGCCGTTCATCAGGATCTTCACCGGCCCGATGACGGTCGAGGCGAAGTACCAGCGGGAGAACGCGGCCGCCAGCAGGATCATTCCGGCGGCGAAGAGGATCATCGTCCGTTTGGCGTCGGCGATCGAGGCGTCCATCTGCTGGAGCGACACCCGGACGTCCAGTACGCCGAGGATCGTTTTGTCGGGGGGATGGGCGTGGCATGCGGCGTCCGAACAGGAGGGCGAGTTCTTGATCGGGTTGATCACGCCCACCACCCGGTGGCCGAGGGAAGAGGTGTAGATCCGGGTCCGGTTCCCGGCCGACAGCGACGAGATCGGTTTTTCTTTCTCGTGACATCCGTAACATGCCTCGGCCTGCATGTCGACGGCCGAACCCTCCTCCCGCTTGTCGGTGGAAAACATGATCTCGCCGCGTTTGTTGTAGATCCGGATCCCGTCGACGCCCGGCTCGGTGGCGATCATGGCGATGATCTGGTGTACGTCCTCCCGGCGGTTGAGGAGCATGCCGTAACGGGTGGACTGCCGGATCACATCGCTCATCCGGTCTGCGCTCAGCATGACCTGCTGGGTCATCTGGTCGGTGTAATACCTGACGGTGATGAACGAAAAAATTCCGAACAATAATACGAGGAGGAGTATGGAACCGAGGAGGACCCTGAAGCGCAGGCTGTGTCGAATGGCCATAGTCACCGAAGTATGTCATTGCAAGACTCGTGCCACCGGTGGCCGGCGGACCCCCTCCAGGAGGTCATTTCAGACGCGCTGCGCGGGGCCGGAGTGTCCAGGTTATTCTTAATAATGAGAAACGGTCATCTTTTCCCCCAGAATGCGCGGCGCACGATTTCGAGATATTTCACCGGCCCGATGACCGCCGGCAGGTCTTCGACAGGAGAGCCGCCGTCCTGCATCGTTACACCGGTCCCCAGAGAGGGGGGACGGACGCATTCGGCGATGAGCCGGTGGAAGATCTCCCTGTCCTGGTCGGAGAGGGCATGGGCCTCCTCCGGGCTGAGCAGCGACCGGAGCGCTCCTGTGCGGTCGGATGGGCGGACATCGAACAGCCATCCCTCACCGTCGGAAGACGTCGTGACCAGGTGTGGATGGTCAGCCAGTTTCCTGTTCACCCCTGTGACTCTGCCCTGAAAGGGAATCCTGATCGGCAGCGTTCCGCCCTCGAAGATGAACCAGCAGCAGAGGCACCCCGATGTGATTTTTCTCCCGGGGACCGGGAGCACCACAGACCTGACACTCGGAAGCAATTCTGCAACCGCTGGTTCGAGCGACACCCTGAGGGTGCCGTCTTCCCTGACGGTGACGCTCACATGATCGTCCGTGGATCCGGCCCAGGCCCCCGGGCCGGTGCCAGGAGTATCGTCTCCAATCGTCTGTGGAGTTTCCCCGTGTTTCGAGAGCGGGGAGTAATGACTCCTCATGGCTTCGTCGAGGGGGCAGCGCTCGCAGTCGAACTCCCTGTCGCACAGCAGATACGACAGAATGCCGGCATCCATCCAGACACACCGGTATCTCCGGGGGGTGATCCGGCGGGACGCGTCGTTATCGGAAACGAATTTCATGGGAACCTCCATATGATGTCGCGGATGCAGGTTGAGATAGTCGTTTCAGGTCCTCCCCGAAATCGTCGACCATGGGATGCGTGCCGGTAACGGGTCCGGCCGGCTCACCCCGGCTCTGAGGGCCGTTTTCACCATGGCTGAAGAGCGGAAGATGTTTCGCCGCCAGTGAAAAAACGATGAACCCGGTCGTAACGATCATGAGCGTAATGCTGATCTCCATCCACGAGGGGAAGTAGGTCACGCCGGCCCATCCCTCCATGCCGGTGATGCTGATGTTCATCCGGTTCAGCATAAATCCCAGTATGATCAGCACGGCGCCGCCGAAAAGACCCTGCCGGCTGTCCCTGACCCTGTGGGAGGAAAACAGCACGAGGGGTGCGATCACCCCCACCGTCATCTCCAGCCAGTAGAGGTAGGTTTCGGTCCTCGGCTCTATCAACAGCGGGAACATCCCCCGGGCCGAGAGGTCCGCGATTTTCATCGTCAGGTATACCGCAAGCATGACCACGCTGACCCTGGCGATATCGCTCAAAAGATGTGTCTCCAGCCCCTTTTTGAAAGTCCGGGCGCTCATGAACGATTCGAAAATGATCATGGCGCACCCGACCGCGATCGCCGAGAAGAAAAAGAACACGGGGAGGTACGCCGAGTACCAGAGCCCGTAGAGTTTCTCGGGGACGATTAAATACAGCGAGCCCAGGCTCGACTGATGTAATGTTGAAAGCAACACCCCGATGATGATCAGCGGAAGGGTAAACTTCCGCATCACCTTCTGGGCTCTCACCAGGCCGAATTTTTCAAGGAGCACCGGCGAAAACTCGAGCGCCAGCACGGTCGTATAGAGCATCACGCACCACGCGACCTCGAACATCACCGACCGGGGATTCCACATGATCAGGGCGTGCCAGATCTGGAGGGGCCGCCCGAGGTCGAACATCAGTCCGAAAATCACCAGCAGATAACCCATGAATGCCGTAAGAATGGTGGGCCTCAGGATCGGTTCGAACCGCTTGATATGAAAGATG
>DATEDB010000259.1:0-3455 GCA_035286625.1 Bacteroidota bacterium | reverse complement strand
GGCATCACCTGTACGACACCCGCGACGGGTCGGATTCCATCAGAATCCCCACAACCACCATCGATGAGTACTTCCGGGAAATCGACGGCACCATAGATATGATCAAGATGGACATCCAGGGTCACGAACCGGCGGCGCTTCGCGGGATGCTCACGATCCTCGGGAAACACCCGGAGGTGAAAATCGTCACGGAGTTCGACGCACAGATGCTGACGGAGGGCGGAAGTCGGCCCGCCGATTTTCTTCGGACTCTTCAGGGGTTGGGATACCGGTTCACCATCCTGAGCGATTACGGGAATTCCGTGGAAAACGCCGCTCCGGAGAATATCATCTCGCGCTGCGCCGACGGGCAGTCTGTGAACCTTTATTGTGAGAGGGGAACATAACAGACCGATGAACGTCCTCCCGGATTCTCTCAGACTCCTCTACCGGAAATTCAGGCACTACCTGCGCTATCCCGCGATGCGGGCAGAAGACAATGCCATGCTCCTCGCCGGGCGCCGCCTGGAAACCATCATCAATTCGCCGGTCGTCCGGGATCTCCGGGAAGTGGAACTGAGAGTGTTTTCGCAGTGGGGTGAAGATGGCATCATCCAGTATCTCATAAGCAAAATCCCCATCGAGAACGATGTGTTTATCGAGTTCGGGGTCGAAGATTATCGCGAATCCAACACACGGTTCCTGCTGAGGAACAACAACTGGCGCGGTCTGGTTATCGACGGAGATCCCCTGAACATCATGAGCATACGGGATGAACGGATCTCGGTGTACCACGATGTGCAGCCGGTGTGTGCGTTCGTCACCCGGGAAAATATCGACGGCCTGATCTCGGGGGCCGGATTGTCCGGGGATGCAGGGCTGTTAAGCATCGACATCGACGGAAACGACTACTGGGTGTGGAAGAATATCACCGTCGTGAGTCCCAGAATCGTCATCTGCGAATATAACGGGATCTTTGGCGACGAGCTTGCGGTCACGGTTCCGTACGATCCCGGTTTCACAAAAGAAAAAGCGCATTATTCACGCCTGTTTTTCGGCGCCTCGCTCCCGGCCCTCTGCATGCTCGCCGGGGAAAAGGGATACGATTTCGTCGGATCGACCTCCGCCGGGAATGACGCTTTTTTCGTGCGGAAAGATCTTTCCTCCGCGATCAGGACGATGTCCGCGAAGGAGGGATATCGTGAAATCAGGGCGCGTGATTCACGGGGCCGGAGGGGTGAAAAAACCTTCATTTCCGGCGCGGACCGATTCCGGGCGATCGAACACCTGCAGGTCTTCGATGTGCGGTCAGGAAAAACCGCCCGCCTGGGTTCCATAGGACGCTGAGGGGTGCTGACCTTCGTCCTCGGAATCGTCGAACGGCTCGTGGCGGATGAAGACCCCGCGCCGCATCTTGCGAACGCAAAAAAAATCCTGATCGTCGATCCGGCCTTCATCGGAGACATGGTCTGGTCCACGCCGGCATACAGGGCCGTGAAGGAACACGCCGGCCGGCCTGAAATCCACGCGATGATTTTCCCGCCCGGTCGCGATGTGTTCAGGCATAACCCCTACTGCGACGACGTCCGGATCATCCCCCGGAAATCCTTCATCGGGCAGTTTATGGCCATTCTCCCTCTGCGTCGGGAAAAGTACGATGTGATCGTGAACCTGTTCACGGGGCTGAGGATGAATTTTTACTGCCGGATCATCGGGGCGCCGTTGAGGGCGGGGTACAATTATCGTCACCGGGGATGTTTCCACAATTGTCGTGTGCCCATTGCAACCCGGACGGTGCGGACAATTTATCGACCGGAAGAATGTCTGCTCCTGCTGGAAAAGGCATTCGGATGGAAAATCCTGCACAGGGACATGGTGTTCGAGGTGCCCCAGGAGGCGTGCGCTTCCGCCGCAGATCTCCTCGGGAAGCTCGGGTGCGGGCCGGGGGACCGGCTCGTCGGAATACACCCGAACAGCAACTCGAGGCACGAAGAAAAACGCTGGACGGTGGACAACTTCGCGAGGCTTGCCGATCATCTGGTCCGGGCATACGGGGTGAAAGTGGTGCTCACCGGATCGGGCGCGGACAGCGGGTATGTCGGGGAAATCCTTTCGCGCGTGAGAAACCGCAACATGGTCGTATCGACCGTCGGGGAGCTGACACTGTCCGAACTCGGCGCGTTGCTGCAACGGTGTTCCCTTTTCGTCTCGGTCGATACGGGCCCTCTGCACATCTCCATCGCGGTGAAGACCCCGACGTTCGGACTGATCGGGGGTGTACCCCTGGACCTGGTGATACCGCACGGGAATCCGCGCTACCGGGGAATCGCCGCGGGACGGAACTCGAAGGAGGGGCTGGATTCTCTCCGCGATCTGGCCGTTGAGACGGTGAGCGACCGAATCGCGGGCATGGACCGTGAACTGCACCTGTTCGCCCCGGCAGGACGTTGATAAACCGGCGAACGGACGAACCATAAACCTTTTTCCGAGGAAGCTGCCATATGGCTAAAAAAAGTTCGACACAGCACAACCAGGGGCAACAGGGCTCTTCGATCATGGGATTCTTCGACAGAGTGTCAGGCCCGAGAAAGGACCTCGTCTGTCTCCTGGTCATGCTGGCTGCGGTGTATATCGTCTTCTGGGGGGTGATCGTCGATAACCGGCCGTACGGCATGAGCGGCGACACGATTTCCGCATTCCAGTGGTTCAAGGTGCTCGACCACATCAGGGAGACGGAGCATACAGACCCCCTCTGGGTCCCGTATATCTACGGCGGGATGCCGGTCGCCGGCTCGCTCCTGTTCCCGAGGGAGGTCAATTACATCGAGGAGTACGTCCTCAATAAAGTCATCGGAAACGTGTTGTTTATTTTTTCGGATGCCCACTACATCCTCCTCCATGTTTTTCTGGCCGGGGCGTTCATGTTCCTGCTTGTCCGGTGGCTGAAATTTTCTCACCTGGCGGCATTGCTGGCGGGATTGGTGTTCATGCTCCACCCCCACGCGATCAGTTTATGGGAGGCCTTCCACTGGTCGAAACTGGCCACGTGGAGTTTTATTCCCCTGCTGTTTTTATTGACGCTCGAGCTGTTCCGGGGGCGGAACATCCTCACCCTCGGTCTTCTGGGAGTCGCCCTCGGGACGATGTTCCTGAACGGCCACCCCCAGATCGCGTTCTACGGAATGCTCATCGTGGCGGGGTATTTACTTTATGAGGGCGCCCTATCGGTGCGGAAGGAGCCCGCGCGGGTTCTCAGGATGTCTCTGCTGCTTGGAGTGGCGGTGCTGATCGGGCTGGCGATCTACTCGTACGAACTCCTGCCCACGCGGGAATATGCCCAGTACTCCGTCCGCGGCGGGGGCTCGGAAGGCGCTTCCGGCGGAGCGAACTACGATTGGGCCACGAACTGGTCGCTGCACCCCTTCGAGATGCTGAATTACGTCATCCCGTCATTCTTCGGTTTCTCCAGCCAGTAT
>DATEDB010000258.1:0-10357 GCA_035286625.1 Bacteroidota bacterium | reverse complement strand
CAGTACGCGCTCCCGGTGGTGACGACAGTCCCCGAATCCACCGGCTGCTGCGTCCAGTTTGCTCCGAGCGAACTACGGTTGAAGTTGTCGGTTGCGTTTACCCCGCCCCCTCCCACCTGGTCGTTCCTGTACAGCTTCCCGTCGGAGGCCAAGTAGACGATCTTCCCTTCCGGATAGGCGTCGTCCGGAAGCGTCGGGAGCGAATCGACGACCTCGGGCGGAACGATGGACGTGGCCAGCTTGATCTGGGAGATGGCATTGTCTGCGATCTCCGCTGTGGTGATCTGGGCCGTCGCGACGGAGTGGCCCGCCGTCTGCCCGCTTTCCCATGCGGAGTACGTCCCGAAGATCGACTTCGTGCGGAACCAGTAGTAGTAGGTGGTCGAGACCGTGACGCTCGCGTCCACGAACACGTTCGAATGGATCGCTCCCTTGAGAGTCGCAGTGTCCCGGTCGTTCGTCAGGGACCGCCAGACCTCAACCACGTCGTAGGACTCATCGTTGATCGGCTCCCACTCGATCCGGACCCGCCCGAACGTCGATCCATCGATGGACACGAAAACGGGAACGGGAACCGTGTGCGTGAGCGTGATCGAGTCGTACCCAGAGGAGTAGTTCAGGAACGTATCGTGGGATTTCAGATAGAAAGTGTAAGATGACTGGGTCGGCTTCATCGTGAACGACGTCGCCTTCCCTTGATACACCATGTTCGTCGGGTTGCCCCAATCCAGGTCCGTCCTGAGTTCGAAGAAACCGAGGAGTTCATCCGCGATGGGGAGCCAGACGAGTTGGATCTTGTCCGTGTACGTGCAGCGGGCGTCATCGAACACCGGGTCTGCGATGGCCGGTAAAACATCTCGCCCCGAAAGAGTGATCGTGACGGTCTGCCCGTCGGCAGGGTTCGCGGAGTTGCAGACGGCGAACTGATACTCCTGCCCAGCGCCGAGGTTGGATATCTGATATGAGGCTCCGGAGGTCGTCCCGATCAATTGCCAGGACATCCCGGTTTGCCGCTGGTAGATCCAGACCGTCTCGACGCGCCCTTCCCAGGAAAGCGTAACGCCGGTCGCCTTTCCCCCTGTGTAAATCTCCATCGCCTTCAAGTTCCTGACGATGGGCAAGGCCGGAGGAACCGGGGGAAGCGGAATCGTTGCCCCATCCGTGTAGACTTCCGAGATGTACTCCTGGCAGATCAGCTTCTTCCGGAGGTCCTGCGCCCGGGCGATGTGGACAACGCGCATCGCTTTCGTCACGAGGCCGGTTTCCCCGAAGGAATAGATGGCATGGAGGGCGGGGTTCTTCGCCCAGGATCCAGAGATGTTCAGCGTGGTGTACGTCCCCGCCCCATTCGTGACGGTCTTGGTCTCCCTGGTATCGTCGTCCTGGTGCTTCACCGTGACGTAGTAGGTCTTCCCGCCCTCGATCGTCACGGGTCGATCCAGAGTGATCGAGCTCGCGGCGGAAGAAACGACCCGGCCCGAAACCCCGAACCTGGGTACGTCATGCGCGGCCTCCACAACGTCGCCCTGTACGCAGGCAATCGCGTCGACGTCCGCGCCCCAGGAGCCGGTGAGCGTCAGGTAGCGGTTGCAGTTCAGCCGGAAGGTCCCATATTTGATCGCGAGGTCCCGGTCCGTACACCCGTAGAGGGTCTGCTGCGCCTTGTTGATTTCCCGGTCGGTGGTGTCGAAGTCGTAGGCGTATAGTTCCACCGTCTGCCGCCCGAGGTTGTTGTCGAAGTAGGTGACCTCGATGGCGTTCGCCCGGTCCTCCATCGGAAGCCACTCTTCCTGGAAGGTAATCTTCTCGATGTTCCCCATCGTGAAGAGGAACCGCTGCACGGCGGTGTCGGGGCGATCCACGATGCAGGAGAACTTCGACCCGAGCTGCACGACGACGCCTCGACCGTTTAAGCCCACGATATCCAGTGCACGGCGGACGGAGAATCCGGAGTCGAAATAGATGTTGCAGGTATACCCCTGTGTCGCGCACCAGGAGGCCCAGGACTCGAAGGCGGAATAAACGATCCGCTCCTTCGCAACCCCCTCTACATGAACCGTCCCGCCGTCGTCCCTCCAAGCCCGATGAAGCAGGTGGTAGCATCCCCAAGCCGGGTTGTCCGCCGGCTTATCCTCGTACGTGGAGCCCGTCCAGACGGGGACCGTGGAGCGGGTAGCGATGACATCGATCTTCGGGATAGAACCGGAGAGTTGATCGGTTGCCAATGCCCTCACAGCGAGGAGGCCCATCCCGGGGTAAGTGAAATCGTCGTAAACGATTTCCTGGAACGATTCAAAGTAGACGTCGTTGCCGTACCGAGCCCCGGTCGGGAGGGCATCCACCAGCTTGCACCGGATGTCATATTGCCCCGGGGAGAGATTGTCTTTGTAGAAAACCCGGTGGATCGGCTTTGATTGCCCTGCGGTGATGGTGACGTACCCTGTTACGAGAGTCCCCCGCTGGACGATCTGCTCACCGACAACCCATCTCCAATATGCCAACGGCCGGACTTGCGTGTCCGCATCCCAGATGGCATCGGCGTACCTCTCTCCTTCTACGTGATCTGCAGGGTTTGAAGAGCCGGCTTCCAGCTCGACCCACCCATTACCGGGGACCCATTCTCCGTAATACCCTGCCGACCAGCGGCTCGTTGATATCGTGTAATCCTCTCGCGAGTAGACTTCCGCGGGGATCCAATTATTTTGCCCGTGGACGCTGTATTCGATATAGACCTTTACGGTCTGAGCGTTCAGCCCGCCAGAATCGTTCGCATAGAAGAGTCCCTTCGGCAACCCGATGGTGACGCCGAACCCCTGCACCCCGTTCCCGTTGGTCGTTCGCGTGGTCCATGTGGTCTCATTCAGTTTTGAGCCGACGGCGACGTCTTCCCGTGTGTCCGCGAATGCCTGGATGACAGTCTGGTTAACCTTCCCCTCTCTCCCCTCCACAGAGACGTCATTAAAATTTCCCGTCATGGCATGCTGCGTCGTGAGGATGTTCCCTGAGTCGGTCGTGTCAACGCCGCTTACCCTAAGCCCATAGAGGCTGCCGATCCGGTGACCGGCGATGGCATAGAGGAGGTTCAGGTATTGTTTGTCCCCGAGCGTCTCGACGTATTTCCCTATGACCGGCGGCGTGATGCGAACCTTCCCCAGAAGTTCGGGGAGGATGGTCCCTTCGACCAGGGGATTCCCTCCCGAATCCCAAGAATAGGTCGGAGAGTTCTCATAGCTCCCCATATTCGGTGCGTCGGGGATCGACGGAGGGAACACCGCGTTGATGAGCAGGCCGCCGACGATCAGCGTTCCCCCCATCCCCGCGAGATAAGCTGCACCGGCCAGGAGACTGCTGTAACCTACCCCCGCCGCCCCGATGTACGCCCCAGCAAGAGCGCCTGCGGCATATGGAGCAGCGATGACCAGCGCGAGAGATGCGATGAGGGCGAGGGGGTTCTTCCCATCGCCTCCATCCTTCGGGACCGCGCAGAAAGCGACCGAAACGCCTTCCTTCGGGATCAGATCGAACTTGCTCTCGTCCAAGATCCGAACGCCGTCGAGAGCGACCTCGAGGTCGTACTCCTCCGAACCGGACGGGTAAAATTCCATCGCCAGTTCCCGGACGGACTTCCCGGGCTCGAAATGGCGGATCTCGCGCGAGACCAGAGGATCGAAGGGATTGCGGATGCAGGCGACGGTCACCCGGCCCATCGGACGTACCCCCTGATCGTTCCCTTCCAAAAATCATGATGGATCGAAGAAATGATCGCCCCGGTCTTCTCCCTGGTGTGGAGGAAGAGGTGCTTGTCGCCGCCGATGTAGGTCCCGAAGTGCTGGATCGTGTCCGGCTTGAGCGGGTCCGTCGCCATTAGCACGATGTCCCCCGGCTCCGGGACCTCCACCTTCCGCCACCGCCCTAGCTCCGACGCGACGACGCCTCCGATCTCCTCCGTCGCCTTGCAGGGGATCTGGAAGTCGGGGACCCGATGCCCGAACCTCTCCTGGGCGGCCATGACAAGCCCCCAGCAATCCAGCCCCGCAGACGGGTTCCTTCCCTTGTCCGTGAACGGGATGCCGAGGAGTCCCGAGAGGTCACGCAATTCTCAACCCCCCGATCCCCACCCCAGGGGTCCCCCCGAACCGGATGGAGTTGTTCCTCTGCCGGCAGGCGGCCAGGGTCTTGTCGCAGGTCGTATAGGCGGAAGAAGGAGCCCCGCAGAGCAGGGAACTCCCCACGGGATAGTTGTAGCGGAACCG
This sequence comes from Bacteroidota bacterium, assembly GCA_035286625.1. Lineage (GTDB taxonomy): Bacteria > Bacteroidota > Ignavibacteria > UBA10030 > SZUA-254 > SZUA-254. Next base: position 6,104 of record DATEDB010000258.1, on the reverse strand, counting down.
GCAATGGTTTTTCAGGTGCCGGTGCTGGGGAAATCTCTTGTTGAAAGGGTTCGACGCCCCAAGGACGAACGTCGCCCATACCGGATTCGATTTCGGCTGCTTCAGCTCGTAGAGGTGCTCCGCCACCGGGGTCGGAGAGGCAAGGTCCTTCGATACCAGGACGTAGATATAGACCTCGATGGGAGAAAACCCGTTCGCCTTGATGTAACCGTCGTACTGCTGGATGTACGACTCCATCACGCGGTCCACGTTCGAAACCCGAAGGTCGACTCTCGGGACCTCCCCGGTCCTCCCCTCCCCGATCTCCTCAATCTCGAATCGGAACGCCTGCCAGGTCTCCCCCTGCCACGTGATGCTCTCGTTGTTCCGGACAATCCGTATCGGAGTGCCGACGCCGGGGATGGTGATCTTCAGGGCGACGAACCATACGGCGTCGGTGGCGAGCTTGTTCTTCTCCGAGAGGGCGATGGAAGAAAGGGGGAGCGGCATCTAAACGACCTCGATCGGGCACTTGACCGACCTCTGCCCCGGCGCAACCCATACGCTGTCGAGCGTGTCCTGGATGAATCGGCAGGAGTAAACCACCGACGACAGGGGGTGCGTCCAGTTGAAATTCGACCCCTGGTTCGCGAGGAAGAAGATCTCAAGAGTCTGGAAATCGGCTTCCGACATCGTGGACCACGAGAGCGGGAAAATGCGGATTCCACGGGTGGTCGCCGGCCTGGATTGGGAATAGTTCCCGTCGAAGGGCGTCCTTACTTGCGGCTTGTAGAGTTTCTCCTCCGTTCCGAAGTCCGCCGCCGGGATGTCGGGCCAGTCTGCCATCTAACCCCTCCCCAAGGCGTACCCGAGGCCGAACTTGTTGTTCTCGGCCGCATCGAGCCACAGCGTGACGATCATTTCCTGGGCATTGAAGCGAGCCCTCGAATCGGTGACCTGCATCTTGGTCCCGGACTCGTTGATGATCTGCACCTTTACTTCCTTCTCTCCCGCCCTCTCGGTCGGAGTGATCGTCCCGGGGATGCTCGGGATGAACAGTTCCCTTCCCCTCTCTCCGACCAGGTAGGTGATTCCCGGAACGACATCCCCGCCGCCACCCCTCGTGGGGAAATAGGTCGGAGGCAGACCGGAGAATCCATACCCCCCGCCGAGGCTGATGGCCGCTCCTCCCCCTCCTCCTCCGCCGAACAATCCGAAGAGTCCCTGGGCGAGAGGGGCCACAATCGAGGCCCGGACCGCAATCCTCATGAGGTCCGCGATCACCGAATTCGCGAAGTCCCTGAATCGCATCTTCCCGGTGATGGCGAACTGCGTGACGGCCTCCTCCAGTCCTTGAAACATCCTTAAGCCGGAGTCGTACAGGCTGGCCATATAGCCCGTCATGGTCGTGTGCGCGTACATCCAGAGACGCTCGTACGCGCCCACCTTCGCGCCAGCTTCTTCCACGAGGAGCTTCTGTCTCCCGAGCCCTTCGTTGATCAAGCGTATTTGCCTGTCGGCGTCGCCCTTGAGGTTTGCCCTATCAGTCTCAGCCCTCTCCATCCGCTTGCTCGCGGCGATCTCATTTTCAAGGTCTCTGTACTTTTCCATGATCTTGAGCGTTTCCTGCCAGGTCGTCTGCTCCGTGATGCTGGCGACGAGCCCTTCCTGTTGGATGGCAAGAATTTCGCGTTCCCCTTCCGCCTTCCTGCGGATCATGTCCGATTCCGTCTCGCCGTACATCTGGGCATAGATGTTTTCTATCGCGATCCTTTCCTTGACGCTGCGCTCACGTTCCCTGAAAAGGGCTGCGCTTCTTTCCTTCTCGATCGAATCGTTTTCCTTCGCGTTTTCCATCTGGACCTTGAGATAGAACTCGGAGGTCTTGGTCGCCCAGGCGGTGATCGCCTGATGCCGTCTTTCCGCGTAGGTGATGACCAATTCGCTATATTCCTTATCCGCGGCCCCGAGTTCCCGGAGCTTCTCCCTCTGCTCCTCGAACCACTGGTTAAGCTTCACGAGTTCCCGGTCGAGTTCGGCCGTGGCAATGAGTTCCCTCTCGTCCGCGTACTTCTTCACGAGCTCCTTAAGCTTCTCCATCTGCTTCTGGTTTTCGCCATCTCCTCCCGCTCGAGAGAGAGGGGTCCCATGCGCCTTGTCCATGCTCTTGAAGGCGTCTAAGACCATCTTCGCGTTGTCGAGTGCTTGCTTCCCCTGTCGGGCGGCGACCTCGTACATCCTGTCCGCCCTCTTCCCCCAAACTTCCGCCTGCTTCTCCGTGAGGCCGATCTCGTCGGTCACCTTTGCGATTCCCGAGGCGACGGTCGACACCGCACCCGCGACCCCGTAGATCAGGGTCAAAGCCACGTTGAAAACCGCCATGAAAGGCCCGGCGACCACGAGGATGAGCTCCCCGAAGAAATACTTCGCTTGGGAGAGAGAATTGTTGAACCTCTCCATGCGGTCCGCCGCGGAGTTGAAGTCGTCGTTGATCGTCGCCTGGATCTTAGACATCCGTTCCTGGGCGAGGTTGAAAATGGCCTGTTGCTTCTCCGCCTTCGACATCATTTCCGCCTGCTTCCCGTAGGCGGAAGCGAGGTCAATCGTCGTCCCGAGGAGCCTTACGGCCCCCCGCTCCCTCCCGGTCGCCATCGTCTCCTCCAGCGTCCGGAACGCCTCCGCAGCGGACATTGATCCTGCCTTGGCGTGGGAAAGGGTTGCGGCCCAGGAAGCGATCTGCCTGATCTGGTCGGGGGTGAATCCCTTCATCAAGGCGTCGTTGGCGACTTCGGCGGCGACCCCCATCCCGATGAGCCCGTGCGAGGCCTCCTGGATAACGGACACCAGACCGAGGGCCGTAGTATCGTATTGGGCCGTGAGGCTGTTTAAGGTCTCCAGGGATTCGTCGATCTTCGCCGCTTCCTCGGCCCATCGGCTGATCTTCTGGAGGGCAAGGTAGGCCGCCGTGACTCCTGCGGTCATCTCCACCCAGTTCCTCTTCAGCCGCTCGGTGAGTGAGCCCGAGGAACGCTCCATTTCACCGAGCTTGTTCTGCACCTTCCCGATCCCTTCGATGGCGATCGAGCCGTCGGCCGAAATGATGATCTGGATTCTGCGGTCGCCTTCAGCCATCTACCCCCACCTCGACGATTCAATGCATACACGTAGTGCCCCTACGTCGAGCCATTCCTCTTCCGTCAGGTCGTCCTTTTCGAACGGATATCCACCCACTTGCAGGGAATAGAGCCGCCAGATGTGAAGCATCCAGGGAGAGGGCAGATATTCGCGTTTCCCGCACGTCTCGCACACTTTTCTAAGGTGCGGCCCCGAGGATGCAGCGCATTTTTTTCGCTGTTCTTCGGTACAACGGTTCAGGAACTTCCCTAGCTCTTCCCGAAAGGGATGATGTCGTCGGCTCCCTCCCCCGTCTCCTGCTCGAATTCCACGCCCGTCTTCCCGCGCGCGGCGACGCCCTCGAAGGCGAGGGCCGCGACCGCGACGACGTGAAGGTGGGCGATCCGAGCGATCAGCTCCTTCCAATCCTCCCGGTAATCGGGGGAAGAAGGATCGGAGGAGATGGGAACCGCTCTCTCGCCGTTCTCGATCCCGTAATCCCCTTCCTGGACCCCGGTGATGATCTTCAGCCCGAACTCCAGGCGCGTCTTGAAGGTGTTGTCCTGAATCTTGTCGCCCTTCCTTTTCAGGAGGGACGATTGGTAGGCGATGCACTCCGAGGGCTTGGGCCGACGGTAGAAGATCCCGCAGGTCTGTCCCGACGGCGCATCGTAGATGGGTGCCAGCAGCTTTTCCTGGTCTTTCAGGATGTACATGAGCCCTCCTCGTCAGTTGAACAGCAGTTTGACTTCATCGTTGCCGGCGTCCGGCGTGAAAATCAGCGGGGTGACGTAAGTGAGAAGGGTCTCCCTTTCCCCGTACTTCACCTCGTCGAGCATGACCTTCGGTCCGGAAACCACGCAGCGGTTCCCCGCCGTGGAACCGAACGTGCAGGTAAGCGCACCTCTCGTCGATCCCGACCACAGGGTCCACGGGTTCCAGGTGGCAAGCGTCTCGACTTCCGGATCGATCTCCCCTTTGACCGCCCGCTCCCGGATGAAGTAGGACAGGACCGCCGTGGCAGCGTTCGCGGAGACCCTCTTCCCGATCTCGTTGCCGTAGTCCACCTTGAAGTTCTCGATGATCGCCGCGTACGCGTCGATTGCGAAGGAGGCCGAATAGAGCGCGGGCGGCAGGGTCGACTGGTACGTCCCCGCCGGGATGTTCTCGTCCACCGGCCCCGAATAAATCCCGGTGAACACGAATTTGATCTTCCCGTATTCCCCGGCCTTGCCCGACAAGTCCCAAGTCCCCCTGCATCCGGTGACCTTGTGGGCGATGTTGTGCCGGTAGAAGTAGATCGTCGCCGAAACCTGGGAGTCCTCCAGGAGGGAGTTCGGGTCGTAGGCATCCGAGGTCGCCGGGGTGTTCGTGTGGGTCATGCCGCAGGCTTCCAGAAGCGGCCCGATTTCCGGGGCCGTCCCCGCCGTGCCGCTCCCCTTGATCTCCGTCGTGAAGGAGATTCGTAAGCCCTCCCCGATGTTCACGGGGGCGAGCGTCCCGAAGTAGGATTTCGTGTTGTTCCTCTCGGTCTTCTTGCCCAAAAGTTCGATCTCCGGCTCCTCGCAGAGGATCGCATTCGTTGCCGGGAGCGGCGTCGGGTCGGTCCCGTAGGTGATTTCCTTTTCCGCCAGGATGACGGCACGTGTCTTAAGCATCGGTTCTTCCTCCTATTGCTTCCGGTAGTGAATGAGGAAACGCGCTACGGCCACGCCGACCTTCGCCCCCATCTGCGAAAGACCCTTGCGGTCGGATTCGAAAACCGTGTTGATCGCCAGGGCCCCCCATGTGAGGTCCCCTTCCAGGACGGCTTTGAGGATATCTTCGAGGATCCGGTTGAGTTCCCCGTCCGTGTCCACTCCGCCAGCCGAAAAGGCGGCAATCTCAACGGCGAGCTCGTAGTCCCTTAAGTTTTGCGAGTAGACCCCCTTCGGCTTGCGATCCGGGTCCCGGACATCGATCGCCGGGCAGGCACTCTCCCCGGGGTCCGTGGACCGCCAACGAGAGACGCGCTCACCGGCATCGGTCTGAAAACCGTTCGCCGTCCGAATCGTCTCCATCCGGGCGACGATGGCGTCAATTATGGCGTCCCGGTTGTCGGCCATTTAGGTTCTATCCTTCGAGAGGATGAGAAGCGTAATTCCCGTCCCGTCGGGTTGGACCTCGAGGATGCGGTACGTCATCCCGTCGATGGTGAGAGTGTCCCCTTCCGCTGCGGCGGGGACGTCCGCTGTCTTGCACAAGGCCGTGGGGGCGGATGTTCCAATCCCCTGTTCTCCCGGCCCCTGGGCGACGACATATTCGTTCCCGAAGATCACCGGGACCTGCGCGGAGGCGTAACCCTGCCGGATGTAGGTGGCGGTCTGGGCGAGCTCGTCCGTATTGAAAATCGTTTCCAGATCGGACGTCAGGTCGAGAGCCACTTCATCTCCTATAAGGAAAAAGGGGGAGGTAATGGGCCCCTCCCCCGTCCCTGCTACAGTTGGAATCAAGTGTGGATGTTGGAGAGCAGGTAGCCCGCCCCCGTGAACACGAACGCCTCGTCGGTGTACTGCCGGACCCGGTAGATGTCGCTCCGGGTCTGCTCCTCGCGGTAGCTCTCTGTCACGATGTTCTGCGGGGAGTCCGCCGTCCAAAGGAACGTTCTCCCAAGGCACGGCTCCCGAAGGTCCGGGCCCCCCGTGGAGACGGCGGCAAGCAGCGCGTACTCGTCGTCCCAAAGATCCGCGGCGGAGATGGGTTTGCCCTTTTTCGCCGTGTCCTTGATGGCCCCCCCGACGAGGATCCGGTCGATGTCGAGGAAGAGGGCGAGGAGCCTTTTCTTCGCCTCGAACGCCGCGGTCTCGAAGGGGCTGGTGTATCGGAAGGCGTCGGTGACCTGCTTGGCGAGCATCAGCTTGTTGAACACCTTCTCGCTGATGGCGAGGATGTTGGGCCTGGGCTGCCCCGCCGCCCGCATCGCCTCCTTCGCCGTGGCGACGTTCTCCCGGGGCGTGCAGGTGGCCGAGGTG